>JBDHSR010000034.1:0-15248 GCA_039808305.1 Gemmobacter sp.
TCTTACGATCCGGCCCGCGATCCCGTGCCGGGGATCGGCGACATCCGCCTGCCCAACCCGCTTCCGCCCGGCATCTTCTCGCGGGCCTGCTTCCTGCACGGCGGCGAGGCGCGGCTTCAGGCGCTGGGATGATCCGGCCCCGGCGGTGCGGAAAGCGGGCCGGTCCCCGTCGCGGTTGTCCGGCCCAAGGGCGCGCCCGCGATGCCGGTGCCGCAGGATCGCCGGTGGCCCCGTTTCGCGCCGCTCAATGCGCCGGCGCCACCACCCCGTCCATCAGGCTGCGGCCGCCGTCGATGGTCAGGATCTGGCCGGTCATGAAGGCCGAGGCGTCGGAGGCGAGGTATTGCACCGCCTCCACCACCTCCGCCGGGGCGGCGATGCGGGCGAGGGGGGTGCCCCGGGTGATCGCCTCGCGGAAATCGGGATTGTCCTTCAGCGCGGTTTGCAGGCTCGCGCTCATCACCGAGCCGAGGGCGATGGCGTTGACCCGGATGCCGGAGGGCGCCAGCGCCAGCGCCAGCGCGCGGGTCATCTGGTCGACCGCCGCCGTGGCGATGGAGAAGCCGAACAGTTCGGGCCGGCTGCGCTGCGCCGCGATCGACGACAGGTTGACGATGCTGCCCGAGGGCGCCGTGCCGCTGCGTTCGGCCTGCGCGATCATCCGGCGCGCGGTCTGCTGGCTCAGCCGCAGGCCGGTGAACAGGTTCTGTTGCAGCATCGCCTCCACCGCGTCGCCCTCGGCCTCCAGCGGATCGGAAAGCAGCACCTGCCGCGAGGCGTTGACCAGGATGTCCACCCGCTCGAAGGCGTCCATCGTGGCGGAAAGCAGGTTGGTGATGGCGAGCTTCTGGCGCAGGTCGCCCGCGAACATCCGCACCGGCCCCTCGGCGCGGGCCTCCTCGCCTACCTCGTCCTCCAGCCTGGCCTCGTCCATGTCGGCGAACATGACGTTCGCCCCCTTGTCGAGCAGATGGCGCGCGATGGCGCGGCCGAGGCCGTGGGCGGCGCCGGTGACGATGGCGGTCTTGCCCTGGACGGAAAGCGACATGGGTTAGCCCCTCTGGCGGACGGGATGGCTGGCGCGGGTCAGGCGGAAGGCGCCGTCGCCGCCGATCTCCTCGACATTGCGGAAAAGCGCCCGCAGCGCCGCGTCATAGGGCAGATGCCGGTTGGCCACCAGCCAGAGCGTGCCGTCGGGCGCCAGCATCCGCGCCGCCGCCCGCAGGAAGGCGAGGCCGAGGCCGGGATCGGCCTCGCGCCCGCTATGGAAGGGCGGGTTGCAGATCACGGCGCCGGCCAGATGCGGCACCTGCCATTGCGTCGCGTCGGCCCAGTGGAAGGCGGCGCGTGGGTCGTCGATATTGGCGCGCGCGCAATCGAGTGCTGCGGCCTCGGCCTCGACCAGATGCAGTTCCTTCACGCCGGCGCGGGTCAGGATGTGGCGCGACAGATAGCCCCAGCCGGCGCCGAGATCGACGACGCGCGCGGGCAGCTTGGCCGGCAGCGCGGCGGCGAGCAGCGCCGAGCCGCGATCCGGCCCGTCGGCCGAGAACACGCCGGGGCGGGTGACGAAGCCCTCCACCCGCGTCTCCTGCGCCGCCCAGCCGGGCAGGGGGGCGGCGGGGAAGGCGAGGATCCGGCCATGCGCTTTGGCGATGGCCTCGCCCACCGGCACCAGCGCGCGCAGGTCCTTCAGCATGGCGTCGATGCCGTCGGTCTTCTGCCCGTCCACCGCGACCGGCGCGCCGGCGGGCAGCGCGGCGCAGGCGGCGGCGATCAGCGCCCGCGCCTCGGCCTTGGCGCGGGGCAGGCAGACCAGCGCGGCGGCGGCCCCGTCGGGCATCGCGGTTGCCACCTCGTAGCCCATGGCGCGGAAATGCTCGTGATCGGGGCGGAAGCCGGTCACCACCACCACCCGCGCCTTCGGCAGCGCCGAGAGGTCATCCCCGGCGCGCGGCCGCAGCACCGCGATGCGCCCGGCATCCGGCAAGACGAAGGCGCCGCTGTCGAGCGCGAGGGCGAGACGGGCGGCGCGCATGACCCCGCTTTATTCCTTTTCCATCGTGCATTGCAGCGGATGCTGGTGGCGGCGCGCGAAATCCATCACCTGCGCCACCTTGGTCTCCGCCACCTCGAAGGAGAACACGCCGACCACGGCGAGGCCCTTCTTGTGGACCGTCAGCATGATCTCGAACGCCTGCGCGTGGTTCATGCCGAAGAAGCGTTCGAGGATATGCACCACGAATTCCATCGGCGTGTAATCGTCGTTCAGCAGCAGCACCTTGTAGAGCGGCGGACGCTGCGTCTTGCTGCGCGTCTTCGTCAGGATCGAGGCATCCGATCCGTTCCCGTTCTCGCTGTCGGACATCTTCAGCGGCATCAGGGGCAAGGGCGCTCTCCGGGTCAAGTCGGCGGGAATCGTGCGGGTTCAGACGCATGTAATATAACGCAAAGCCCTGCAACGAAAAGGGGCTGGCAATCGGCGCGGGCTTGCGGCAGGCTCAGCCGCCATGACCCGCCCCGCCTTTATCGGCTTCGACGCCGACGACACGCTCTGGCAGAACGAGAGCTTCTTTCGCCTCACGCAGGAGCGGTTCGAGGCGCTTCTGGCCGATCACGCCGCCCCCGACCACCTGCACGAGCGGCTGCTGGCGGCCGAGCGGCGCAATGTCGGGCATTACGGCTTCGGGGTGAAGGGGTTCGTGCTGTCGATGATCGAGACCGCCATCGAGGTGACGGAGGGCCGCGTCGCCGCCCCGGTCATCGCCGAGCTGATCGCGGCCGGGCAGGAGATGCTGGCCCATCCGATCGAGCTTCTGCCCCATGCCCGCGCGGCGGTGGAGGGGGCGGCGGGCGCGGGGTTCCGCGTCGTGCTCATCACCAAGGGCGATCTGCTGGACCAGGAGCGGAAGCTGGCGCAATCCGGTCTCGGCGACCTGTTCGACGCGGTGGAGATCGTGTCGGACAAGACGCCCGCCGTCTATGCCCGGCTGTTCGCCCGCCACGGCGTCGCGCCCGAGGCCGCGATGATGGTGGGCAATTCGCTGAAATCCGACGTGCTGCCGGTGATCGAGACCGGCGGCTACGGCGTGCATGTGCCGCACCGGCTGACCTGGGCGCTGGAACATGCCGAGCCGCCGCAGGGCCATGCGCGGTTTTTCGAATTGCCCGATCTGTCCGGCCTCGCGCCGCTTCTCGCCCGGATCCCCGCATGATCTGGTGGTCGGCGGCGCCCGCGCCACCACATATGTGCATGGCGGATACGCAACGCCGGCAAAGCCCTTGAAATTTTGGGGTTTTCGGCCAGGGCCCCCTGTGCTAGCCTGACCCTCAAGACTCCTCTCGAGAGGGGCACCGAGGCAGGAAAATCAAGACGGCAAGGGGCAGCGACGTGGTTTCGCGACTTGGGCAATATGTCCGCAGTTTCACATTGCTCGCCACGTTCATCGTGGTCGCAGCCTGTTCGGCCAGCCGGCCGACCCCCATCGACGCGGCGCCCTATGCCGCGCATGTGATGGATGCCCGCACCGGCGAGACGATCTATGCCAAGAACGCCGATACGCGGCTGCATCCGGCCTCGCTGACCAAGATGATGACGCTCTACATCGCCTTCGAGGCGATCGAGCGTGGCGAGATCAGCCTCGATACCATGGTGAAGGTGTCGAAATACGCCGCCGGCCAGCCGCCGTCGCGGCTGGGGCTGAAGCCGGGGCAGAAGATCGCGCTCCGCCACCTGATCCGCGCCGCCGCGATCAAGTCGGCCAATGACGCCGCCGCCGCCATCGGCGAGGCGATCTCGGGCGATCCGGCGGCCTTCGCCCAGCGGATGAACCGCACGGCCAAGGCCATCGGCATGACCAACACCACCTTCGTGAACGCCAATGGCCTGACCGCGAAGGGGCACCTGTCCACCGCGCGCGACATGTCGACGCTCGGCCGGCGGCTGTTCTACGATTTCCCGCAATATTACAACATCTTCTCGCGGCGCGAGACCGATGCGGGGGTGAGCGACGTGCTCTCCACCAACCGCAAGTTCCTTGACATGTACAAGGGCGCCGACGGGATCAAGACCGGCTTCACCAATGCCGCCGGCTTCAACCTGACCGCTTCGGCGGAGCGGGGCGGGGTGCGCATCATCGCCACCATCTTCGGCGGCACCTCGACCGCGCAGCGCAATGCCAAGATGGCGGAGCTGCTGGATCTGGGCTTCGCCTCGGTGAAGCCGGGCGTCAAGACGGTGCCGCCCGCGCCGATCCCGGCCCCCGCGCTGGAGGAGCCGGCCCCGGCGCTGGTCGCCGAGGGTGGCGGCGAGGGGCAGCGCGCGCAGGGCGCCAAGACCCTGCGGGTGAGCGGCGTGGTCGGCAAATCGCCGCGCCCGAGGCCGCGCCCGTCCGCCGAAGCCGGAATGGCCGTCGTGGCTGCCGTGGCGCCGCCGGTGGAGGCCGGGGTCGATGCCATGGCCGAGATGATCGCGGCCGAGGTCGCGGTGGCGGCGATGCAGGACGACATCGCCGGCGCGCTGGCCGAGGCGGCGGGCGCCGCCCCCGAGGTGCAGATCGCCGAGGCCGCGCCGGATCTGGCGATCACCGATGGCAGCGTGATGACGCTCGCCGCCGCCGCGGCGGCGCCCCCGGCCGCGCGGCCCGCCGCCGTGCCGGAGCATGTGCCCACGGTGATCCACACCGCCACCCCGCCCGAGGGCGAGCAACTGGCGATGGCCACGCCGGAACCCACGCCGGTCGAGGTGGTGACGCGGATCTCCTCCTCCGGCGGGCGGCATTGGGGGGTGAATATCGGCCGTTTCCCCAGCCGGATGGCGGCGGAACGCGCGCTGATGCAGACCATGCTGTCGGAAAGCGCCACGCTGGATACCGGGCTGCGCAAGATCTTGCAGCGGTCGAGCGGATATGACGCGAATTTCATGGGGCTGAGCCAGAAACAGGCGGAACTGGCCTGTCTGCGGTTGCAGGCGCGCGGCACGCAATGCTTCACCATCGGGCCGTAAGCGGTTCCGTTTCCACCCCATCTTGCGGACAAGGCGGCCTCCGGGCAGGGTGATCCCCTGACCCGGAGGTTCGCTTTCATGGATTACATCTTCCCGCCGCCGCCCGTGCCGAGCCTGCCCGTTCTCGGGCAGGCGGCGCGCTTTCCGCTGCGCCGCGTGTTCTGCGTCGGGCGCAACTATGCCGAACATGCCCGCGAGATGGGCCATGACCCGGCGCGCGAGCCGCCGTTCTTCTTCCAGAAACCCGCCGACGCGGTGGTGGAAAGCGGGGCCACGATCCCCTATCCGCCCGCCACCGCCGATCTGCATCACGAGGCGGAGCTGGTGGTCGCCATCGGCCGGGGCGGGGCGGAGATCGACGAGGCGGCGGCGCTGGCGCATGTCTTCGGCTATGCGGCGGGCAACGACCTGACGCGGCGCGACCTTCAGGCGGCGGCGAAGGCGGCGGGGCGGCCCTGGGACATGGCGAAGGGCTTCGACCGTTCGGCGGTGATCGGCGCCATCCTGCCGGGGCAGGCGGTGCCGGAGGGTGCGATCCGCTGCCTTGTCGGCGGCGCGCCGCGGCAGGAGGGGCGGCTTTCCGACATGATCTGGCCGGTGCCCGCGATCCTCGCCGCGCTGTCGCGGCTGGTGGAGCTGCAACCGGGCGATCTGGTGATGACCGGCACGCCCGCCGGGGTCGGGCCGATCCGGCGCGGCGAGGACTGCGTGGTGGAGATCGACGGCCTGCCGCCCGCCTTGGTCCGGCTGGGGTGAGGGGGCGCCGCCCCCTCGCCGCTGGCGCGGCTCACCCCCGGGGGTATTTGGTTCAGGTTGAAGATCAGGCCGCGCGGTGCAGGATGCGGGCGGCGTGGCGGGCGATGCGGGTGCAGCCTTCCGCCGTCGCCGCGTCGGACTGGCTGAGGGCGAAGCGCAGCCAGCCCGACAGCGCCGCGCCGAAGCTTTCGCCGGGCATGACGGCGACCTGTTCGGCCTCCAGCAGCGATTCGGCGAAGGCCTCGCCGGAGAGGCCGGTCTCGCGCAGGTCGATCAGCGCGAACATGCCGGCATCGGGGCGGTGGACGCGCAGCCCGGCTTTGCCGTGCAGCCGGTCGTGCAGCATCCCGGCGCGGGCGGCGAAGCGGGCCACCATGCCGGGGGCGACGGCGGAGGGATGGCTGACCGCCTGCGCCGTCATGTCGGCGATGAAGGGCTGGTTGCCGAAGAGCAGGGTTTCGGAAAGCGGCAGCAGCCGGGCGCAGAACTCCGCCGGGCCGACGCACCAGCCGGAGCGGAAGCCGGGCGCGGCATGGGATTTCGAGATCGAGGCGCAGGCGATGCTGCGATCGGCGATCTCCGGCAGGTCGAGCGGCGAGGCGAAGCGGACGCCTTCGAACACCAGATCCTCGTAGACCTCGTCCGAGACGATCCAGAGGTCATGGGCGCGGGCGATCTCGCCGAGGGCGGCGAGGTCGGCGCGGCCCAGCACGGCGCCGGTCGGGTTGTGCGGGGTGTTGAGCAGCAGGACGCGGCTGCGCGGCGTCAAGGCGGCGGCGATGTCGGCGGGATCGAGGCGGAAGCCGCGTTCGGGGCGCAGGGTGACCGGAACCGGCGTGGCGCCGGTGGCGCGGATCAGCCCCTCATAGGTGGCATACATCGGATCGCCGAGGATCACCTCGTCGCCCGCCTCGGCGAGGCCGGTCAGCACGGCGTAGAGCGTGGTCTGGGTGCCGGGGAAGCACATCACGTTCTCCGGCCCGAAATGCCGCCCGCGCCGCACGGAATAGCGCGCGGCGAGCGCCCGCAGCAGATTGGGCTCGCCCTGGCCGTTGGAATAGCCGGTGCGCCCGGCGAGCATGGCGCGGGCGGCGGTTTCCGCCAGATCCGGCGGGCAGGGCACGTCGGGCTCGCCGATGGTGAATTCCAGCACCGCCTTGCCCTCGGCCTTCATGGCGCGGGCGCGGGCGTGGATCGCCCATTTCGCGCCGCCCAGATCGGCGAGGCGTTCGGTGACCGAGGCGTATCTCATGGCGTGGCATCCTGTGTTGCAGGGGCGGGCAGCGGGGTGCCGAGGATGGCGCCCACCGCCTCCAGCCCGATCCGTTCCAGCTCGCCCTCGGCGAAGGCCGAGGGCAGGGCGCAGCCTTCCAGCCACAGCCCGTCGATGATGGCGTTGCAGGCGATGGCCAGCGGCCGGTGCCGTTCGGGGGCGATGCCGGGCAGCGCCGCGATCAGCCGCTCCAGCACGTCGCGATAGCCCAGATAGGTCTCGGCATGGATCGCGGCCATCGCCGGGTCCTGCCGCACCTGATGGATGAACCCGGCCCAGAGCCCCATGCGGCGCGGATCGACCACCGGCGGGCGCAGCGCCGCCGCGACGAAGGCCGACAGCCGGGCGAGGGGATCGGCCGGCGCCGCCTCCAGCACCGCCGCGTTGTCGCCGCTCAGCGCCGCCATCACGGCGCGATAGGCCTCGCGCGTCAGCTCTTCCTTGCCGGCGAAATAGTGGCGGATCAGCCCCGGCGTCACCCCGGCGCGCTCGGCGATGGCGCGCACGGTGGCCGCCCCCGGCCCGCCCTCGGCGATCAGATCGAGCGCGGCGGCGATCAGCGCGTCGCGCCGCCGTTCCTCGCCTTCCCGCCGGAATTTCCGCCTTTCGCCGCTCATGCCGCCCTCAATTATACACTTGCATAATTACATCCCAGCGGTCTTACTGCAATGAGCGAGTGCAGCAACCAGCAGCGGAGGCCGGATGAGCGGGCAGGCAGGCGCACCGGAGGCGATCCGCATCGAGGGGTTGCGCAAGTCCTTCGGCTCGCACGAGGTGCTGAAGGGCGTGTCGCTGACCGCGCGCGAGGGCGATGTGGTGGCGATCATCGGCGGCTCCGGCTCCGGCAAGTCCACCATGCTGCGCTGCATCAACTTCCTGGAGACGCCGAGCGCCGGCCGCATCGTGATCGGCGGCGAGGAGGTGGCGATGCGCGCCGATGGCAGCCCCGCCGACCGCCGCCAGATCGAACGGCTGCGCCAGAGCCTCGGCATGGTGTTCCAGCAGTTCAACCTCTGGACCCATCGCACCATTCTGGAAAACCTGATCGAGGTGCCGGTGCATGTGCTGCGCCAGCCGCGCGCCGAGGCGGAGGCGCGGGCGAAGCGCCTGCTCGCCCGCGTCGGGCTGGCCGAGAAGGCCGACGCCTATCCCGCCTTCATGTCCGGCGGCCAGCAGCAGCGCGCCGCCATCGCCCGCGCGCTCTGCATGGAGCCGCGCGCCATGCTGTTCGACGAGCCGACCTCGGCGCTCGACCCCGAGCTGGTGGGCGAGGTGCTGGCGGTGATCCGCGATCTGG
The DNA here is from genome assembly GCA_039808305.1 of Gemmobacter sp. Taxonomy (GTDB): domain Bacteria; phylum Pseudomonadota; class Alphaproteobacteria; order Rhodobacterales; family Rhodobacteraceae; genus Gemmobacter. The sequence continues at coordinate 8,332 of JBDHSR010000034.1, forward strand.
CGGCCGAGGGGCGCACCATGATCCTCGTCACCCACGAGATGAAGTTCGCCCGCGAGGTGGCGAGCCATGTGATCTATCTGCACAACGGCGTGGTCGAGGAAGAAGGCCCGCCCGACGCCCTGTTCGGCGCGCCGAAAAGCGAGCGGCTGAAGCAATTTCTCAAGAGTGTGGGTTAACCCGCCAACAACAAACGGAGAGGTACGACCATGAAGAAACTTGCCCTGACCCTCGCGGCGGCGCTGATGATGTCCGGCGCGGCCCTGGCCGAGACGGTGAAGGTGGGCATCGCCTCGGAACCCTATCCGCCCTTCGCCTCGCCCGATTCCTCGGGCAACTGGGTGGGCTGGGAGGTCGAGATGATCGGCGCCGTCTGCAAGGCCGCCGAGATCGAGTGCGAGATCAAGACCGTCGCCTGGGACGGCATCATCCCGGCGCTGAACTCGGGGCAGATCGACGCCATCATGGCCTCGATGTCGGTGACCGAGGAGCGGCAGAAGACCATCGACTTCTCGGATGTCTATTACAACACCCCCACCATGATCGCCGGGCCGAAAGGCGTGGAGATGACGCCGGATGCCGAGGGGCTGAAGGGCAAGATCATCGGCGTGCAGGTCTCGACCATCCACGAGGCCTATGCGCAGAAGCATTTCAAGGACGCGGCGGCGGAGATCAAGATCTACGCCACGCAGGACGAGGCGAACCAGGATCTGGTGGCGGGCCGGATCGACGCGACGCAGGCGGATTCCATCGCGCTCGACGCCTTCGTCGATTCGCCCGAGGGCGCGGCCTGCTGCGAGCTGAAGGGCGCGGTGCCGGATGATCCGGAGGTGCTGGGCCTCGGCGTGGGCGTGGGCCTGCGCAAGGGCGACGACGCGCTGAAGGCCAAGTTCAACGCAGGCATCGCCAAGGTGCTGGAAGACGGCACCCATGCCGAGATCTCGAAGAAATACTTCAAGTCCTCGATCTACGGCGGCTGAGCCGTGACGGCGCTGGCCGGGGCCGCTGTCGCGGCCTCCACGCTTGAGCTTTTGCAACTTTCGCCTCCCGGATGGGGGGCGAATCTGTTGCTCGGCTTGTGGAATTCGATCCTGATCGCCTGCGGCGCCTTCGCGCTGGGCTTGGGCCTCGGCACGCTGGGCGCCTTCGGCAAGCTCTATGGCGGGCCGGTCGCGCGCGACCTGCTGGCGATCTACACGACCGTGGTGCGGGCGGTGCCGGAACTGGTGCTGATCCTGATCCTTTACTACGCGGTGACCGACGCGGTGAACCAGACGCTGGTCGCCTTCGGCTATGGCCGCATCCAGATCTCCGGCTTCGCCGCCGGGATGGCGGTGCTTGGCGTGGTGCAGGGCGCCTATGCGACCGAGGTGCTGCGCGGCGCCATCCAGGCGGTGCCGGCCGGCCAGATCGAGGCGGCGCGCGCCATGGGCATGTCGCCCGTGATGCTGGCGCGGCGGGTGACGCTGCCCCTGATGCTGTCCAACGCGTTGCCGGGGCTGGCGAATCTCTGGCTGATCGCCACCAAGGACACCGCGCTTCTGGCGGTGGTGGGCTTCGGCGAGCTGACCCAGCAGACCCGGCAGGCCGCCGGGGCGACCAAGGCCTATTTCACCTTCTTCATGGCGGCGGGGATGCTCTATCTGATCCTCTCCATCGGCTCGGGCTGGCTTTTCGCGCGGCTGGAGCATCGGGCGCGGCGCGGGATGCCGGAGGTGCGGGGATGAGAGGCTTCTGGCTTCCGCACCGGATCGTGATGGCGGTGGTGGGGCTCGCCATCGTGCTCTGGTGCGCGCTGACGCTGCGCTGGGACTGGCTGCCCAACTATCTGGAACTCGCCGCCATGGGGATCTGGCGCACCATCTGGCTTCTGGCGCTGTCGCTGGTGCTGGGCATGGCGCTGGCCATCCCGCTGGGGCTGGCGCAGGCGGCGGGGCCGTGGTGGCTGGCCTGGCCGGCGCGCGGCTTCTGCACGGTGATCCGGGGCACGCCGCTGCTGCTGCAACTGTGGCTGCTGTATTACGGCCTCGGCTCGCTCTTCCCCACCATCCCCTGGATCCGGAGCAGCGAGCTCTGGCCGATCCTGCGCCAGGCCTGGCCCTATGGTCTGCTGGCGCTGACGCTCAGCTTCGCGGGCTATGAGGGCGAGGTGATGCGCGGCGCCTTTCGCGGCGTGGCGAAGGGCCAGATCGAGGCGGCGACGGCGATGGGGATGCCGCGCCTGACCCTGCTGCGCCGGATCTGGCTGCCGCAGGCGCTGCATCGCGCTTTGCCGACGCTGGGGGGCGAGACGGTACTGCAACTGAAGGCCACGCCCCTCGTCGCCACCATCACCGTGGTCGACATCTACGCCGTCGCCGGCCGGGTCCGGCAGGACACCTTCATCACCTACGAGCCGCTCCTGCTGCTCGCCGTGGTCTATATGGCGATCACCGGCATCATCGTGCTGCTGTTCCGCCGCTTCGAACGCCGCCTGCCGTCGCGCGTGGCCTGAGGCGGCCGGGCCATTCCCGGAACCTGCCGCCGCCGCCGTGGTTTCCATCCCGCCCGGCAGCGGAAGGGGCCCACGCCGGTGGGGGGCGGAAAGGGGGATGCGATGCGTGCCGACGCCATACTCGAAACCGTGATCTATGCCGAGGATCCGCAGGCCTGCGGGGCGTTCTACACGCGGGTCTTCGGCCTCACCGAACAGCGTTCGGTGCCCGGCCGGTTCTGCTTCCTGCGCTGCGGCGCCCAGATGCTGCTGGTCTTCGCGCCCGGCCCGGCCTCGGATGCCGGGCAGCAGCACGGCATCCCCACCCATGGCGCGCGGGGCGCCGGCCATCTGTGCTTCCGCGCGCGCGACCGGCAGGAGCTGGAGCGCTGGCGCCGCTGGCTCGCCGATCTCGGCGAGACGGTCGAGCACGAGCATGTCTGGCCCGGCGGCGGGCGCTCGCTCTATCTGCGCGATCCCGCCGGCAATTCGGTCGAGATCGCCGAGGCGGCGATCTGGGACGCGCCGGCCCCCTGAGTCCGCCGCGCCACAGTCGCCGCGCGCAAGATCGGGTAGGGCGCATTTCCGGCTGGGCAAAGCATGGGGTCGCGCGCTAGGGTCTGTGGATAACCGGGGCCAGACACCGAAGACGGACCCCGGACCGAGAGGCAGACAGACAGAAACAAGGGGGACGGCCGATGCGCTGCCCATTCTGCGGCAATATCGACACCCAGGTGAAGGACTCGCGCCCGGCGGAGGATCACGTCTCGATCCGCCGCCGCCGCTTCTGCCCGGCCTGCGGCGGCCGCTTCACCACCTATGAGCGGGTGCAGCTGCGCGACCTCGTGGTCATCAAATCCTCCGGCAAGCGCGAGGATTTCGACCGCGACAAGCTGGAACGCTCGATCCGCATCGCCATGCAGAAACGCCCGATCGACCCCGAGCGCATCGACCAGATGATCTCCGGCATCGTGCGGCGGCTGGAGAGCCTGGGCGAGACCGACATCCCCTCGCGCAGCATCGGCGAGATCGTGATGGAAAGCCTCGCCCGGATCGACACCGTGGCCTATGTGCGCTTCGCCAGCGTCTACAAGAACTTCCAGGCGGCGGACGATTTCGACAAGTTCGTCTCGGAACTGCGCCCCGCCCCGGGCACCACCGAGGAGTGATGGACGACACCGCCCACATGCGCCACGCGCTGTCGCTGGCGGCGCGCGGATTGGGCAATGTCTGGCCCAATCCGGCGGTGGGCTGCGTGATCGTCCGGCCGGACGGGATTGAGGCCCCGGGTGGGGGCCGCATAGTGGGGCGCGGCTGGACCCAGCCGGGTGGCCGCCCCCACGCCGAACGCCGGGCGCTGGATCAGGCGGCGGAGGGCGCGCGCGGCGCGGTGGCCTATGTCACGCTGGAGCCCTGCGCCCATCATGGCCATACCCCGCCCTGCGCCGAGGCGCTGGCCGCCGCCGGCGTCTCCCGCGTGGTGACCGCGCTGACCGATCCCGATCCCCGCGTCGCCGGTCGCGGCCATGCGATGCTGCGCGCCGCGGGCATTGCCGTCACCGAAGGTGTCTGCGCCGCCGAGGCGCGGGCGCTGAACGCGGGCTTCCTGAAGCGCGTCGAGCGGGGGCTGCCCTTCGTCACCCTGAAACTCGCCACCACCATCGACGGCCGCATCGCCACCGCCTCCGGCGAAAGCCGCTGGATCACCGGGCCCGAGGCGCGCCGCGCCGTCCATGCGATGCGGCTGCGCCACGATGCGGTGCTGGTCGGCTCCGGCACCGCGCGCGCGGACGATCCCGACCTCACGGTGCGCGACATGGGCGCCGTCCGCCAGCCGGTCCGCCTCCTGCTCGACAGCCGGCTCGCCCACAGCCCGCAAAGCCGCCTCGGCCGCAGCGCCCGCGCGGTGCCGGTCTGGCTCCTCCACACCGCCGCCGCCCCGGCACAGGCCCGCGCGGCCTGGGCGGAAACCGGCGCCCGGCTGATCGAGGTTCCGGCGCAAGGCGCCCATGCCGACCTGCCCGCCGCCTTCCGGGCGCTTGCCGCCGAGGGGCTGACCCGCATCCTCTGCGAGGGCGGCGCCGATCTCGCCGCCGCGCTGATCCGCGCCGGCCTCGTCGACCATCTCGCCCATTTCGGCGCCGGCGCGCTGATCGGCGCCGAGGGCCGCGCCGCGCTCGGCCCGCTCGGGCTCGATACCCTCGCCGCCGCCCCGCGCCTCGCGCGGCTCGCGACGGAAACCGCCGGCGCGGACATCTTCACCCTCTGGTCCCTGGCCTGACCCCGGCCTTTCATTCTGGCCCAAATATCCCCGGGGGTGTGGGGGCAGGCAGCCCCCACCGACGCCGCCATCCCGCGCGGCGCTCAATCCCCCTGCAACAGCCGGTCCAGGATCCGCCCGGTCTCGGCCTCCACCGCCTCCTTCGCGCGCCGCTTCGCCGCGTCCTCCAGGCTTTCGCCCTGCTGCGCCTCGACGCCCAGCTTCTCCTGCGCCAGTTCCTCCAGCCGCTGCCGGGCCAGGTCCTCGGCCCGCGCCTTCTCGGCCTCCAGCCGCTGCCGCGCCAGCCATTCCAGATCGAGCCGGATCTTCGGCTTCGCCCAGGGGCCGGAGATCAGCACCGGGATCTCCACCCCGCCGCCGCCATCGGCCGTGCCGGCCAGGCGCGGCAGCAGCCGGTAGTCGATGCTCCGCCCGCCGAGATCGACCCGTCCCGCCCCGCTCGCGGTGAAAAGCGGCGCGCGGATGCGCAGGTCGTCGCTCGTGGCGACGCCGCCCTCGATCCGGGCCGAGACGCCGGCCGCCTCGAAGAGGGTCCGCGTCCCCTCGCCGACATAGCCCGGATCCATGGTGCGCAGCATCCCGGCGATGTCGAGGCCGCGCAACTCGCCCTTGCCGAGATCGAGCCGCAGCCCGCCCGACAGCCCGCGCATCAGCGCCGCCACGCTGTCCCCGGCGGCGAGCAGGTTCAGCTCCAGCCGGCCCCGGCCCTGCACCCGGTCCGATCCCAGCAGGTCGGCCAGCAGCGGCTCCATCTCGAAACCCTCGAAGACGAGATCGGCGCTGGCCGACAGCCCCTTGCGGGCGTTCACCACCAGCTTGCCCGCCACGCTGCCGCCATAGGCCTCGGCCCGGTCCAGCCCGATCACCGCGCGGGCGCGGTCGATGGTGACGCGGAACGCGCCGGCGCCGAGGCGCAGCGGCCCGAACTGCGCCGTCCGCGCCGTGACCAGCACATCGGCGTCGAGCGCGGCGAGGGCGCCGGCGTCGATCCTGTCGTCGTTCCAGCCGTCGTGGGCGGCGGCCTCCTCCGCCGTGCCGCCGGCCGTCTGTCCCAGCGCCAGCCGGTCCATGGCGAAGCGCCCGGTCAGGCGCGGGCGGTCCTTGCCGGGCTGCCAGTCCAGCTCGCCGGTGATCGTCCCGCCATCGGCCAGGATCTCGGCGTCGCGCAGATGGGCCGAGCCCTTGCTGCTCAGCGTGAGATCGGCTTTCAGCGCCAGGCTTTCGGCGCCGAAGCCCTGCGGCAGGGCGGGGAAGGGCCGGCCCAGCACGGCGGCCAGCGCCGGGCGGTCGCCGAGATCGGCCTCCACCCGCCCCTCGGCGTCGCGCGCGCCGCCGCTCGCCCGCCCGGTGAAGGCGAGCCGCGCCGCGCCGGCCCGCGCCTCGATGGCGAGCCCGGTCAGCTTGCCGGCCAGGAACGGCTCCAGCGCGTCGAGCTGCGCGTCGAGCGTCACCGGCTGGCCCCGGATCAGAGCGCGCGCCGTCAGCGCCACCGGCCCGGCGAAATCCGGCACCGCGGTGTCGAGATCCAGTTGGTCGAGCGTGAGGTCCAGCCCGCTGGCCGCGTCCGAAAGCCTGAGCCGCCCGTCGCGGATGCGCAGCCGGTCGAGCGTGATCGCCGGAATGCCGCCGCCTTCGGCGGGCGCCGCGCCCTCGTCCCGCGCGGGGCGGATCGCCCAGTTCACCCCGCCATCGGCGTCGCGCTCCAGCAGCAGGTCCGGCCTGTCGATCTCCACCCCGGTGATGCGCAGCGCGCCGCTCAGCAGCGCCCGCGGGTCGAGCGCGATGGCGATGCGCCCGGCGGTCAGCATGTCGGGCGTGGCGCTGCCTTCGGGGTTCGACAGCCGCACCGGCCCGGCGGTGACGCCCAGCACCGGCCAGATCGTCGGGCGGATCTCGGGGCCGATCTCCAGCCGCCGCCCCGTCGCCTGCGCGAAACGGTCCTCCAGCAGATCGGCGATCCTGTCCTTCGGCATGAGGAAGGCCATCAGCGCCAGCAGCAGCACCAGAACCAGAACCGAAGAAACGAGCCGCACCAGCCAGCGCATCCTGCCTCCGTCTTGTCGCGTGTCGCGGAAATCCTAGGACGGATCGGCCGTCGCCACAACCGAGGCCACGGCCGGCCGGCAGAGGCGCGCCGGCCCCGTCGGTCCGGCGCCCATGATGGCC
>JBDHSR010000035.1:0-14845 GCA_039808305.1 Gemmobacter sp.
ACCAGCGCCCCCGAGATCAGGCTCCAGCCATCGGCCACCACGAAGAAGGCCAGCTTGAACGGCAGCGAGACCACCGCCGGCGGCACCATCATCATCCCCATCGACATCAGGATCGCCGCCACCACCAGGTCGATGATGAGGAAGGGCAGGAAGATCAGGAAGCCGATCTCGAAGGCGCGCTTGATCTCCGACAGCAGGAATGAGGGCACCAGCAGCGACAGCGGCGCCTCGGCTGCCGCCACCGGCGCGCCGGGGCGCAGCGCCTGCATCGCGGCATAGGTCTCGTCGCCGACCCGCGCCGCCATGAAGGCGCGGAACGGGGCGAGGGTCAGCGGCACCGCTTCCGCCAGTTCGATCTCGCCGCGCGACATCGGCCCGGCGCCGCGTTCCCAGGCCTCGGTCAGCACCGGGTCCATCACGAACCAGGTGAGGAACATGGCGAGGCTGACGATCATCATGTTGGGCGGCGCCTGTTGCAGCCCGATGGCCTGCCGCAGGATCGACAGGACCGTGACGATGAAGGGAAAGCAGGTCACCATGATGGCGAGGCCGGGCACCAGGCTCAGCACCGTGATCAACGCGATGAGCTGGATCGACCGCGTGCCCAGGCTTTCGCCCATGTCGAGCGAAAGGGTCTGCGCCGCCGCCGGCCCCGCCAGCAGCAGAAAGAGGATCGTGAGGAATTTCACAATCCGCCCCGCAGGTTGACCACCTCGGTCAACCGCACGGCGAGTTGCCCGGCCTGCTCGCCCTCCAATTCCTGCAACTCGCCGCGCGCGATCAGCCGGTCGCCGACGTAAAGCTCCACCGGGTCGTCCACCCGGCGGTCCAGCGCCAGCACCGCGTCGCGCTGCAATTTCAGCAGGTCGCGGATCTGCGGCCGGGCCTTGCCGACGGAAATGGTGATCTCGATGGGAACCTGGCCGAAGGGATTGGCCTGCGTGTCGATCATTTCGCGCCCTCCTGAGCGGACAATCCGAAGAAGCCGCGCACGGCGGCGGTGAGCTGGCCGGTCGCCGCGTCGAGGTCGATCCGGGTCTCGGCGCCGCCGAGCCGGAGATAGACCTGCCCCTCGCCCAGCGAGGGTTCCTCGACGATGGTCAGCGGCAGGCCGGTCGCCTGTTCCAGAAGCGATTCGACCGGGACACGGGATGCGGGGTTCAGCACCAGCTCCACCGGCGCCTCGGCCAGCCGCTCGGCCAGCGGCATCAGGGTTTCCAGCACGGTCGGCGCCAGCGCCTCGCGCGCCATTTCCGGCAGCAGCCGCCCCGTCATCTCCTGCATCAGCGGGCCGAGCGCCTTCAGCACATGCGCCCGCGCCTCGTGGAAGGTGAAGCCGAGCGCCTGGATGCTGCGGGCCAGATCCGCCCGGATGCGGGTCTGTTCCTGCGCGGCGGCGCCGCTCGCATCCTCCCAGCCGGCGGTATAGCCCTGCTCATAGGCGGCGAGGCGGGCTTCCTCCAGCGCGTGATCGGCGGTGCCGGCCGCTGCGGGCGGCGCGTCGGCGGCTTCGAAGATCTCGAGCTTCAGGGCCATCACGCGCGTTCCCCCTCGTCTTCCAGCCAGCCGCGCAGGATTTCGACCGATTCGGCCTGCCGCTCCTCGATCAGGCGGCGCAGCCGGTCGACCGGATCGTCCGGCACCTCGGCGCCATCGCCGGAGATCGTGGCGAGCGCGGGCAGATCGCCGGCATCGTCGATCTCTCCCGTCACCACGCGGATCACCTCGGGCGCGGCGTCCGGCATGGGCAGAGCCAGCGGGGAATCGCTTGCGGGCGGACGCCCGCCACCGCTCAGAAGCGGCCGGATCACGAACAGGCCAAGCACCAGCGCAACCAAGGCGAGCGCCCCGATCCGGATCAGCGCCATCGCGTCGATCGGCCCGATTGCGGGCAGGAAACCGGCCTCCGCCAGCGTGCCTGCCGCATCGACCTTCTCGAAAGCCATCGACTTGAGCGTCAGCACATCGCCCCGCTCCGCGTCGAAGCCCACCGCCGAGGCGACAAGCTCGCGCAGATCGGCCAGTTCCGCCTCCGGCCGCGGCTCGAATGTGGCCGCGCCATCGGCACCGGCGGCGGTGATGCCGTCGATCAGCACGGCTACGGTCAGCCGGCGGATGGCGCCGGGGCCGCGCACCAGTTCGCGCTGGGTCTCGGACACCTCGAAATTCACCCTTTCGCGGGTTTCGGACGTCTGGCTCTGGCTGCCCTGACCGGCGGCGGCATCCCCTTCCGGCAGGTTGGAGGCCACGGTGACATCCTGCGCCGAATCGCGGCTGGTGCCGGATTTCTCCTGCGTTTCGGTCGAGATCGCCACCCGGCCCTGCGGATCGAACCGGCGCTCGGTGATCTGCTCGTGGTCGGTGACCAGATCGAGCGAGACCTCGACCACCGCATTGCCCGCGCCGACCCGCGCCGCCAGCAACCGTTCGACCCGCATGCGCAGCTCCTCCGCCCGGTCCAGCGCCAGCTCCGAACCGGGGCCCTTCTCGTCGCCCAGCGGGATAAGGCCCGCCACGCTGTCGATCACCGCCACATCCTCGGGGCGCATTCCGCTGACCGCCGCCGCCACCAGATGCCGCAGCGCCTTCGCCTGCGCGGCGCCCAGACTGCCCGAAGCGGTCACCGTGACCGAGGCGGTGGCGTGCTTCGTCTCGCGGAACGGCTGCGTAGGGGCCTGCGCGATATGGACACGCGCGGCGCGGATCGCCGGATTGGCGAGGATCGTTCGCGCCAGCTCGCCCTCCTTCGCGCGCCAATAGGCGGCGTCGAACATCTGCGAGGTGGTGCCGAAGCCCGACAGCCCGTCCAGCAATTCGTAGCCGCCCGCCCCGGTGGCCGGCAGCCCCTCCGCCGCCAGCGCCATCCGCGTGGCGTCGCGCGCGCCGGCCTCGACATAGATCGAATCGCCGCGCACCTCGTAGCCGATCCCGCGCTGGTCGAGCGCCGCGATCACCTCGCCCGCCGCCGCGCCCTCCAGCCCGGCATAGAGCAGCGCCTGCTCCTTCCGGCCGCCCAGTTGCGCCATGCCGAGCACGAGCGCGAAGACCGCGACCGTCGCGCCGACCACGGCGAGCCGCCGCCGCATGTCCATCCGGGACCAAAGCGAGATCAGATTCCGCACCGCACCTCTCCGCATTCCGGGCTTCTGCCCCTGGAGGCGAGTCTTGGCGGATCGGACTTAACAATCGGTTAGTGACCTCCGGCTAATCTGGACGCCGGAGACATCGCGGAGACGATCATGGCGGAACTCGAACCGGCGCCGGCCGAGGCGCGCAAGAAGGCATCGAAACTGCCGGTCCTGATCGGGGTCGTGCTGGCGATCCTGGCCGGGGGCGGCGCGTTCTGGGCGGTGCGCGAGGGGCTCCTCCTGCCCGGAAGCGCGGATCATGAGGCGGAGGCGGCGGTTCCGGCCCTGCCGGACATCGCTTTCGTGCCGGTCGATCCGGTGGTGATCTCGCTCGGGGCTGCGGGCGCGAACCGGCATCTGAAGATGACCACCCAGATCGAGGTGGCGAAGACCCACGCGCCGGAGGTCGCCATGCTGATGCCGCGTATCCTCGATGTCATCAATTCCTACCTGCGCGCGGTCGACGTGGCGCAGTTGCAGGATCCGGCGGCGCTGGTGCGCATCCGCGCGCAACTGCTGCGCCGGATCCAGGTGGTGACGGGCGAGGGGCGGGTGCGCGACCTGCTGGTGACCGAATTCGTGTTGAACTGAGGGGACGGGAATGGAGATGGTTGCGGATATCCTGCTGGTGGCCGGGGCCTTCGGTCTCGCGGCCTATTGCTATGTGCTGTCGCGGCGGCTGCGGAAATTCTCCACGCTCGAATCGGGCATGGGGGGGGCGATCGCGGTGCTGTCGGCGCAGGTGGACGACATGACGAAGGCGCTGGAAAAGGCGCGCACCACCTCCGCCGGATCGGCGGCGACGCTGGAGGCGTTGACCGGCCGGGCGGAACAGGCGGCGGCCCGGCTGGAGGTGATTCTGGCCACCATGCACGATCTGCCCGAGGCGCGGCCCGATCCCGAGCTGGACCAGGCGGAGAAACGGCTGCGCTTCGTGCGCCGCCGTCCGATTCGCGACACGATGGAGGCGGCGGAATGAGCCTCGGGCGAAAATCGGGCCGGGGCGCGCTGGTCGCGCTCGCCCTGTTGCTGTTGTCGAGCGGGGCGCTGCGGATCGGGACGAATATCGGCCATGCCTTCGCGAGCGAACCGGCTCCACCCGTGGCGGCCGCGCTTTCCTGTCCGGAACCTCCGCTCGCCCTCGCCGCCGCGCTGTCGGAGCGGGAGAGCAAGGCCGCCGCGCGCGAAGCCGCGATCGAGGAGCGTCTCGCGGCGCTCGATCTGGCGGAGGATGTGATCTCGGCGCGGCTGACCGCGCTGGCCGAGGCGGAGGATTCCCTGAAAAAGACGCTCTCGATGGCCGATGGCGCCGCCGAGGGGGATCTGGCGCAGCTGACCGAGGTCTATCAGGCGATGAAACCGAAACAGGCCGCCCAGATCTTTGCCGAGATGGATCCGCGCTTCGCGGCGGGCTTTCTCGGCCGGATGCGGCCGGAGGCCGCCGCCGCCGTCCTTGCCGGCATGCCCTCCGACCAGGCCTATGCGATCAGCGCGCTGCTGGCCGGCCGCAATGCCGATGTGCCCCGGCAGTGAGGGTTTCTTAATCCCTGACGCCGATGATCGCGGAGGCTGACAGGCAGGAGAGTTCAATGTTCGGCATCATCGGTATCGTGGTCATCTTCGTCATGGTGTTCGGCGGCTACATGCTCGCCGGCGGCAAGCTCGGCATCATCATGAAGTCGCTGCCCTTCGAGATGATCATGATCGGCGGCGCCGCGCTCGGCGCCTTCCTGCTGTCGAACGATCTCGCCGCCGTGAAACATGCGATGAAGGACATCGGCAAGGTCTTCAAGGGGCCGAAATGGAAGCCCGAGGACTACCGCGACCTGCTCTGCCTGCTGTTCGAGCTGATCCGCATCGCCCGCGCCAATCCCGTCGCGCTGGAGGAGCATATCGAGAAGCCGGAGGATTCGGCGATCTTCGCCCGCTACCCGAGGATTCGCCACGATCACGAGGCGGTGGAGCTGATCTGCGACACGCTGCGCGCGGCGTCGATGAACTATGACGACCCGCATCAGGTGGAGGAGGTGCTGGACAAGCGGATGGAAACCGCGCAGCACCATGCGCTGCATTCCAGCCATGCGCTGCAATCGGTGGCCGATGCGCTGCCGGCGCTGGGCATCGTCGCGGCGGTGCTGGGGGTGATCAAGACGATGGGCTCGATCGACCAGCCGCCGGAGATTCTCGGCAAGATGATCGGGGGGGCGCTGGTCGGCACCTTTCTGGGGGTGTTTCTGGCCTATGGCATCGTCGGCCCCTTCGCCACGCGGGTGAAGGCGGTGGTCGAGGAGGACGGGCATTTCTACCAGCTGATCCGCGAGGTGCTGGTGGCGAACCTGCACAACCATCCGGCCAATATCTGCATCGAGGTCGGCCGGCAGAACACGCCGCACGCCGTCCGGCCCAGCTTCGCCGATGTGGAATCCGCGCTGCGCGCCCTGAAGCAGGAGGCGGCATGATCCGTATCCTGATCCTGTTGCTCGGATTGTGCCTGCCGTCATTGGCCGGGGCGCAGACGGCCGTCGTCCGCTCCGGCGAGCATGACGGTTTCTCCAGGCTGGTGGTCAACCTGCCGTCGCCCTCGCCATGGCGGTTCGGCCGCATCGCCGACGGCTATGAGCTGCGGATCGACCGGCCGGGGCTGAGCTTCGATCTGGGACAGGTGTTCACGCGCATTCCACGGACCCGGCTGGCGGCTGTCGCGCCGGTGCCCGGGCGTTCGGCGCTCGCCATCAGCTTCGCCTGCGCCTGCCATGCCGTCGCCTTCGAATTCCGGCCGGGTATCCTGGTTGTGGACCTCCGCTCCGGGCCGCCGGACGCCGCTTCCGCCTTCGAAACCCCGCTCGATACGGAGAAAGCGGCCGATCCCGCGCCTGCGGGCGGGCCGGAAACGCCGCGCTATGATTGGCTGGCTCTCGGGAAACCCGCGCCGGAACCCGCCGCTCCCGCGGTCCGGGATATTCCGGGGATGCGCGCGGCCCTGGCCGAGGGGATCGCCGCGGCGGCGGGTGCGGGTATGCTGGATATTGCCGGCCCGAAACCATCCTCCGGCGCCGGATCGGCGTTGGTCGGGGGCCTGCCCCAGATCCGAGTTGGGCAAGGGGAGGTCGTGGCGATCCAGACCCGGGTTGCCGGCTCCGAAACGCCGCTACCCGCGCCGGGCTGCCTCGGGGATGAGGTGCTGGCGATCGGGCAGTGGGGCGGCGAAGAGCCGGTGGCGGAACAGCTCGCCTTCGCGCATGACGGCCTTTTGGGAGAGTTCGACAGGCCGGAACCCGCGCGCGTCCTGGGGGCGGCCCGGCGCTATCTACATCTCGGCTTCGGAAGAGAGGCGGCGCAACTGGTGTCGGTTTTCGCACCGGATGCCGAGGAGGCGCCGCTGATCACGGCCATGGCCGCCGTGCTCGATGGCGAAGTGCCGGAGCATAATCCGTTTGCCGGGATGGAAAACTGCGATTCCTCCGCCGCGCTCTGGGCGGTTCTGGCGCGGCCGGCTTTGCGGCCGGGCGAGAAGATCGGCGCCGGCGCAGTGGCCCGCAGCTTTTCCACGCTGCCGCCGCATTTGCGGCTGCATCTGGTGAAACCGCTGGCAGAGCGCTTGCTTCAGCAGGGCGACCTGGAGACGTTGCGCCGCGTGGAATCCTCGGTACGGCGGATCGGCGCGGCCCATGGTGCGGCGGGGGAGCTGGTCGGGGCGAAGCTGCGTATCGCTTCCGACCGGCGCGAAGAGGCTGGCGTGGCGCTGGAGCGGCTTTCGGCGGAGGCGGGGGAACTGGAGCCGGAGGCGGTGATCGAACTGGTGCGCATGGCCGCCGAGGATGGCGCAGACCCTCCGGCCGCGCGGCTGCTCGATCTGGAGGCGCTGGCGCAGGAATATCGCGGCACACCCCTGGAGGCGGAGATACGGGATGCCTTGGCGCTGGGGCTGGCGGCGTCCGGCGCATTCGATCGGGCCTTTGCCCTGGCCCGCGAGACGGGGCGGGGAGAGGCGGAGATCTGGGAGATTCTGGCGCGTAAGGGCGCGGATTCGGCGGTGCTGGCCCATGCGGTCCCGGCTGCGCAGACGATGCCGCAGGGGCTGGCGCCCGATCTGGCGGAGCGGTTCGCCCGACGGCTTCTGGCATTGGGCTTTCCGGATCAGGCGGGACTGTGGCTGGCCCGCGCGGAGGATATGGGGGCCGAGGATCGGCGGTTGCTGGCGGCGGAGATCGCGCTTGCGGCGCGCGACGGGGATCGTGCCTTGCGCGAACTGGCCGGGCTGGATAGCGCGCAGGCGGATCCGATCCGTGCGCGGGCGCTGCTCGGGTTGGGACAAGGCGGCGCGGCGGCGGGGGTGTTCCTGCGGAACGGCGACCGCGAGGGGGCGCGGCGGGCGCTGCAACTGGCCCGATCCTGGCGGCGATTGGCGGAGGAGGGCGGGATGCCCTGGGCGCGGCCTGCGGCGATGGCGACGGGTCTGCCGGACCGGACCGCCCTGGCTGACAAGCCCATCGCGGCGGGGCGGGCGCTGCTGGAGGAGAGCGCGCAGGCGCGGGCGGCCCTCTCGGATCTGCTGGTGGCGACGCAGCCCTGATCAGGCTTCGAAGCGGGTGGCGCCGCGCCGCATCGCGTTGACCGGCTCGGGTGTCACCAGCGCCTGATGGGCGCGCTGGTCGCAGCGGGTGCGCGGGCAGACCCGGCAGTTGATGCCGACCGGGGTCATCACGGCGCCGGACAGCAGGAAGGGTTCGGCATAGCCGATCTCGCCGACATGTTCGATGGCGCAGCCCATGGCGACGGCCAGCCGGTTGTCCTGGGCGTGGCGCGCCCAGGTCGGGCGATCGACGGTGCGGGCGATGACGAAGAAGCGGCTGTTGTCCGGCATCTCGACGAATTGCGAGACGATGCGGCCCGGTGTGCGGAAGCTCATATGGATGTCGAGCCGCGGGCAGGCGCCGCCATGTTCGGCCAGCGGAAAGCTGGTGGCGTTGAAGCGCTTCGCCACGTTGCCGCCCTTGTCGATCCGCAGGAAGAAGAACGGCACCCCCAGCGCGCCCTCGCGTTGCAGGGTGGTGGCGCGGTGGCAGGCCTGTTCGAAGCTGACGCTGAACCGGGTGGCGAGCAGGTCGAAATCGTATTTCGTCGCCCGCGCCTCGGCGAGGAAGGCGTCATAGGGCATCAGCACGGCGGCGGCGAAATAATTCGCCAGTTCGATCCGCAAGCGCGCCGCGCCGCGCGGATCGGCGAGGCCGGAGCGCTGGATGAGCTGGTCGAGCAATTCGCGCCGCTCCAGCAGGGCGCACATATGGACGAGCTGGAAGATGCGGTTGTTGTGGTCCAGCGCCTCCGACAGGCGAATCTCCCGGCTCGCCTCATGGTAGTCGCGCAGCGCATAGGGCATGTCCTCGACGCGCAGCAGCCTTACGCTGACCCCGACTCGGGCACGCAGCCGTTGTTTCACCACAGTATAAATTTCGTCGCGTTCCACCTCCGCCCCGTCCCAGAAGGCCTCGGCGGCCTCTTCCAGTTCCCGGAAGTTGTTGCGATGGCGGCGAAAAACGTCATGGACCGCGGTTTCGGGCGAAGCAAGGGGCGCCTGGCCGGACATTTCCGTCAGGCTCTGCAACTGGTCCGAGGTGGCGTGATAGGCACGATGCAGGCGCAGAAACGCCTGCGCCAGATCGGGGCTGTGGACCAGCGCGGCGCGCAACTGGGCGAGATCGGGGCGGGTATCGGTAAAAAGCGGGTCCTGGATGGCGGTGCGCAATTCGGGCAGCAGCGTCGCGCTGTCATCCTCGGCGATGTCGCGCCAATCGACGCCATAGGTATCCATCAGCCGGAACAGGATGGCGACGGAAACCGATCTTTCGTTGTTTTCCAACAAGTTGACATAGGAGGCGCTGATCCCCAGCGCCTTGGCCATCTGGCTTTGCGTCTCGCCGCGCTCCTGCCGCAGGCGGCGGAGATGGGGCCCGATGAAGGTTTTCTGCATACCGCTGCACACGAAATTCCGATTCGTCAAGTTTACAATATTACAAATTATGTACTTTGTAAAATCTCGCATTCACAGCAGAACCCGGAAATGTTTCCCTTGGGTGAAGTTCTGTGGCTGTCTGGACCCAAGCGATGGGAGGATTGCCATGAAGACTGGAATTGCACACCTTTATATCCCGGGGCCGACCAATGTGCCGGAGGTTGTGCGCCGCGCCATGAACGTGCCGATGCAGGATCACCGCGCCTCGGATTTCGACAAGCTCACCGGCAGCATCTTCGAGGATCTGAAGCAGGTCTACGGCACCACCAGGGGCCGGGTGGCGCTGTTCCCCGGATCGGGCACCGGCTGCTGGGAGGCGGCGATCACCAATACGCTCAATCCGGGCGACAAGGTGCTGATGGCGCGGCACGGGCATTTCTCGCATCTCTGGGTCGAGATGGCGAAGAAGCTGGAGCTCGACGTGCATGTCGTCGATGTCGCCTGGGGCGCCGGCGTGCCGGTGAAGGAATTCGCCCGGGTGCTGGGCGCCGACCGGCATGGCGAGATCAAGGCGGTCTTCGTCACCCATAACGAGACGGCGACGGGCGTGACCTCGGACGTGGCGGCGGTGCGCCGGGCGATGGACGAGGCGATGCATGACGCGCTGCTGTTCGTGGACGGCGTGTCCTCGATCGGGTCGATCCCGTTCAGGATGGATGACTGGGGCGTCGATCTCGCGGTGACCGGCAGCCAGAAGGGGCTGATGAGCCCGGCCGGCATGGGGATGCTCGCGGTCAGCGAGAAGGCGCTGCGCGCGGCGGAAACCGCGAAGATGCGCCGGGCCTTCTTCGATCTGGCCGACATGCTGAAGCAGCATGATCTGGGCTCGTTCCCCTATACGCCGCCGGTGCCGCTGCTGCACGGGCTGAAGGCGGCGCTGGGCCGGATGATGGAAGAGGGGCTGCCGAACATCCATGCCCGCCACAAGCGGCTGGCGAACGGCGTGCGCCGCGCGGTCGCCGCCTGGGGGCTGGAGGTCTGCGCCGAGCATCCGACGCTCTACTCCGACACGGTGACCGCGATCCGCACGCCGGAAGGGGTGGACGCGCGCGAGGTGATCCGCATCGCCTATGACCGCTACAGCTGCTCGCTCGGCTCCGGCCTCGGTCCGCTGGCGGGCAAGGCGTTCCGCATCGGCCATCTGGGCGATCTGAACGAGGGGATGTGCCTGACCGCCATCGCCATCGCCGAAATGGCGCTGGTCGAGGCCGGGGCGCGCATCCGGCTCGGCTCGGGCGTGACCGCCGCGCAGGAAGCCTATGTGATGCGCCCCGAAGACGCGAAACAGCGTCTGGCCGCCGAATAATCCTTCAAGAACAGGGAAGTAAAAATGAGCCACACTCTGCACCCGCTGCGGCGGCAACGCCTGCAGCGCTCGGAGCTTGCCGTCCCGGCCTCCAACCCGACGATGATCGACAAGGCGGCGACCGGGCCGGCCGACTATATCTTCCTGGATCTGGAGGATGCCGTCGCGCCGCCCGAGAAGGAGCAGGCCCGCAAGAACGCCATCCAGGCGCTGAACGACATCGACTGGGCGGCGGCGGGCAAGACGGTTTCGGTCCGCATCAACGGCCTCGACACCCATTACATGTATCGCGACGTGGTGGATGTGATGGAGCAGGCGGGCGACCGCGTGCATACGCTGCTGGTGCCGAAGGTCGGCGTGCCGGGCGATCTCTACATGGTCGAGGCCATGGTGAACCAGATCGAGATGGGCAAGGGCCATTCCACCCGCGTCGGGCTGGAGGCGCTGATCGAGACCGCGCTGGGCATGGCCAATGTCGAGGCCATCGCGCAGTTCGGCGGCCGGCTGGAGGCGCTGCATTTCGGCGTGGCGGATTACGCGGCCTCGATGCGGGCGCGGACCACCAATATCGGCGGTCTGAACCCGCATTATCCGGGCGATCAGTGGCATTAGGCGATCAGCCGCATGGTGGTGGCCTGCCGCGCCTACGGGCTGCGCGCCATCGACGGGCCGTTCGGCGATTTCTCGGACCCCGAGGGCTACAAGGAGGGCGCGCGCCGCGCCGCCGCGCTGGGCTGCGACGGGAAATGGGCGATCCACCCCTCGCAGGTCACGCTGGCCAACGAGGTGTTCTCGCCGCCGGAGACCGAGGTGACCCGCGCCCGCCGCATCATCGAGGAACTCCGCAAGGCCGAGTCCGAGGGCCGGGGCGCCGCCTCGCTCGACGGCAAGATGATCGACGCGGCCTCGGAGCGCATGGCGCGCAACGTGATCGTGCTGGCCGACGCCATTTCCAGCCGCTGAGGGAGAGGACGAGATGGATATTCACGAATATCAGGCCAAGGAGATCCTCGCCGGCTTCGGGGTTCCGGTGCCGCGCGGCGGCCTCGCCTATAGCCCCGAGCAAGCGGGCTACCGGGCGCGGGAGCTGGGCGGCAGCCGGTGGGTGGTGAAGGCGCAGATCCATTCCGGCGGCCGCGGCGAGGCCGGCGGCGTGCGGGTCTGCAAGACCGAGGAGGAGGTGCAGGAATACGCGCAAAGCCTGTTCGGCCGTCAGCTCGTCACCAAGCAGACCGATGCCAATGGCAAGGGCGTCTATCGCCTCTGGGTCGAGGCGGCGTCGGAGATCACGCAGGAGCTTTACCTCGGCTTCGTGCTCGACCGGAAATCCGAGCGGATCATGATCGTCGCCTCCGCCCATGGCGGGATGGAGATCGAGGATCTGGCCGAGCAGGATGCGAGCTCGCTGCGCCGCATGGTCATCGACCCGGCGGTGGGGCTGGTGCCCTATCAGGCGCGGGAACTGGCGTTCTCGCTGGGTCTCAAGGGCGGGCAGATCGCGCAGATGGTGAATGTGCTGACCGCCTGCTACCGCGCCTATCGCGAGCTCGACGCGACGATGGTGGAGATCAATCCGCTCATCATCAACGGCACCGGCGATCTGGTGGCGCTGGACGCGAAGATGAGCTTCGACACCAACGCGCTTTACCGCCGTGGCGAGATCGCCGAGCTGCGCGACCGCAGCCAGGAGGACCCGCGCGAGAGCATGGCGGGCGATCACGGCCTCGCCTATGTCGGCCTCGACGGTGACATAGGCTGCATCATCAACGGCGCCGGCCTCGCCATGGCGACGATGGACATGATCAAGCTGGCCGGGGGCGAGCCCGCCAACTTCCTCGACATCGGCGGCGGCGCCAGCCCCGAGCGGGTGGTGCGCGCTTTCCGCACCGTGCTGACCGACCGCAATGTGCAGGTGATCCTGGTGAACATCTTCGCCGGCATCAACCGCTGCGACTGGGTGGCCGAGGGGGTGGTGAAAGCCTACAAGGAGGTCGGCATGACGATCCCGGTCGTCGTCCGCCTCGCCGGAACGAATGTCGAGGAAGGCCAGCGCATCCTCGCCGAAAGCGGGCTGCCGCTGCACACCGCCGACACGCTGGCCGAAGCCGCCGATCTGGCGGTGGGCCTGCGCACGAAACGCGCCGCCTGAGGAGGGGACCATGGCAATCCTGATCGACGAGAAGACCCGCGTCATCGTGCAGGGCATTTCCGGCCGCATCGGCCAGTTCCATGCCGCCGACATGATCAAGAACGGCACCAATGTCGTGGGTGGCGTCACCCCCGGCAAGGGCGGCGAGACCTTCCTCGACCGGCCGCTGTTCAACACCGTGCGCGAGGCGGTGGAGGCGACGGGGGCCGAGGCCAGCCTCGTCTTCGTGCCGCCGCCCTTCGCCGCCGACGCCATCATGGAAGCGGCGGATGCCGGGATCAAGACGGCGGTCTGCGTGACCGACGGCATCCCCGCGCAGGACATGATGCAGGTGAAGCGCTTCCTGCGCCGCTACCCGGAAAGCCGCAAGATGCGGCTGATCGGGCCGAACTGCGCCGGCATCATCTCGCCCGGCAAGGGCTTCATGGGCATCATGCCGCCGCATATCTACATGCCGGGCCGCATCGGCATCGTCGGCCGCTCCGGCACGCTGGGCTACGAGGCGGCGAGCCAGATGAAGGCGCTGGGCATCGGCGTGTCGACCTCGGTCGGCATCGGCGGCGATCCGATCAACGGGTCGAGCTTCCGCGACATCCTGCAACTCTTCGAGGCCGATCCCGAGACCGACGCCGTGGTGCTGATCGGCGAGATCGGCGGCCCGCAGGAGGCCGAGGCGGCGGCCTGGGCGCAGGAGCACATGTCGAAGCCCATCGTCGCCTATATCGCCGGGCTTTCCGCGCCCAAGGGCCGCAAGATGGGCCATGCCGGCGCCATCGTCTCGGCCTTCGGCGAAAGCGCGCAGGAAAAGGTGGAGATCCTGACGGCGGCGGGCATCTCCATCGCGCCCAACCCCTCGGCCATCGGGGCCACGATGGCCGAGGTCCTCCGGCAGCGCGCCGCTGCCTGAGGCGCGGCCCGGCGCCGTCGTCCCACGGCGCCGGGCCTGAATCGTTGACAAACGGCCCCGCCCGCGCTTATGAGGCGGAATGCGGGGCCGCGTCATGGACGGGCGCCGCGATCATGGTGACCGGGCCCCTCTGGCAAGAGATTCGGCGCTCTTGCGATGTCGGCACTGCGCGTTCTGGATCGCCGACGGAACAAGACTTCATGTCATATCTGATTTCACGCGGCTGCCGCGTCTTCCCCGCAACCGGATCGCGGAGGCTGTTCGCATGACCGCCACACCCGCCGCGAAGCCGGTGCTGTCCTATCTGAAATGGGCCTTCATCTCCACCTTCCTCGGACTCGCGCTCGGCGCCTTCCTGGGGTGGGAGACGACGGGCACGCTGGGCGGCGCGCTGACCATCCTGTTCATCTGCGCCGTTCTGGCGGTGCTGGAGATCTCGCTGTCGTTCGACAACGCCATCGTCAACGCCAACAAGCTGAAGGAGATGACGCCGGTCTGGCAGCATCGCTTCCTGACCTGGGGCATCGTGATCGCCGTCTTCGGCATGCGGATCATCTTCCCGCTGCTGATCGTGGTGATCGCGGCGAAGGTCGGCCCCTGGACCGCCATGGTCATGGCCGCCACCCAGCCCGACCGTTATGCCGAGATCATGCAAGATGCCCATCTGCCGATCGCGGCTTTCGGCGGCACGTTCCTCATGATGGTGGCGCTGGGCTACTTCGTCGACGAGGACAAGGACATCCACTGGATCGAATGGCTGGAGGCGCGGGTCTCGCAATATGCCAGCGTGAAGGGGGTGGAGATCGCCTTCGTCCTTCTGGTGGCGCTGCTGTTCTCGCGCCTGCTGGAGGGCGCGGATCGCGACGTCTTCGTCTATTCGGCGATCTACGGCCTGCTGACCTTCCTGCTGGTCGAGGTGGTCGGCGGCTTCCTCGACAAATCGCAGGAGACCGCCTCGGCCGCGGCCAAGGGCGGGCTCGGCGCCTTCCTCTATCTGGAGGTGCTGGATGCCAGCTTCTCCTTCGACGGGGTGATCGGGGCCTTCGCGCTGAGCCAGAACCTGTTCGTCATCGCCATCGGCCTCGGCATCGGGGCGATGTATGTGCGCTCGATGACCATCATGCTGGTGGAGCGCGGCACGCTGGCCGAGTACCGCTATCTGGAACATGGCGCCTTCTACGCCATCCTGATCCTGTCGGTGATCATGTACTTCCAGACGCTGCTGCATATCCCCGAGGTGATCACCGGCCTCGGCGGCGCGGGGCTGATCGGGATCGCGCTCTGGTCGTCGATCCGATGGAATCGACGCCAGGTGGCGGCGGAATGAACGAAAGGCCGGGCA
>JBDHSR010000036.1:0-14840 GCA_039808305.1 Gemmobacter sp.
CGGATCAGCTCCACCAGCTGCATCACCGGCACCGGGTTCATGAAGTGGAAGCCCATGAACTTTTCCGGCCGGTCGGTGCGCGAGGCGAGCCGGGTGATCGAGATCGACGAGGTGTTGGAGGTCAGGATGGTCTCGGGCTTCAGATGCGGCAGCAGCGCGTCGAAGATCTGCTGTTTCACCACCTCGCGTTCGGTCGCCGCCTCGATCACCAGGTCGGTCTGGCCGAGATCGGTCAGCGTCAGCGTGGTGGAGATCCGCGCCATCGCGGCGGCCTTCTCCTCGGCCGGGATCTTGCCGCGCGAGACCTGCCGTTCGAGGTTGCGGTCGATGGTCGCCACGGCTTTTTCCAGGCTTTCGGCGCTGATGTCGTTCATCAGGACATGATAACCGGCCAGCGCGAAGACATGCGCGATGCCGTTGCCCATCTGACCCGCGCCGACGACGCCCACCGTTTCGATTGCCATGACTGTCTCCCGCTGTCTCCGGCCGACCTTATGCGCCGGACGCGGCTTCGTGCAAGGGCGGATCGGTTTCGGGGCGGATGCTTGAAATTTGAGCCAAATGCCGAGCTTAGCGATTTGGCAATGCTTGCGCGCGACTCTGTCGGACGGGTGTAACGGAATTGCGGGTGGGGAAGATGGCTTACGCTTTTCAGGGCGAAGGCGCGCGGGCGCATGCGCCATGTCACTATGGAGGGTCGCGATTGCCGGTGCGCGGCCCGCAACGCTCGCTGGAGCCGCCCTATGGCGTCGTGCTGGGCGGGACGGAGAGCTATGGCAAGTTCGTGCCGGTTCCCTTCGCGGCCGGGCTGGAGGCGCGGACGGGGCTGCGGATGGTCAATCTCGGCGTGGTGAATGCCGGTCCCGACGCCTATCTCGGGGATGGCACGGTGCTGGAGATCGCGGCGCGGGCGGAGATCTGCGTGGTGCAGGTCATGGGGGCGCAGAACCTGACGAATCGCTATTATCAGGTGCATCCGCGCCGCAACGACCGGTTCGTCCGGGCGCGGCCGCTGCTGCGCACCCTGTTCCGCGAGGTCGATTTCACCGAGTTCAACTTCACCCGCCATCTGCTCCAGGGCTTGCAGCAGGTTTCGCCCCAGCGGTTCGAGCGGGTGGCGGAGGAGTTGCGGGCGGTCTGGCTCCGGCGGATGGCGGAGTTGCTGGCGGCCCTGCCGGGGCGCCGGATCCTGCTCTGGTTCGCCGGTCATCCACCGCCGCCGGTGGCCGCGCGCCGGGATCTGACCGCCGATCCGCTGCTGGTGGATCGCGGGATGATCGAGGCGGTGCGGCCGCTGGTCTCGGACTATCTGGAAGTGCTGACGGAGGGGGAGGCGGGGCCGGAGGGTCGGGGCCTCGACCCGCTCGACCTGCCGGCGGCGCGGCTGCTGCCCGGCCCGGCCGCGCATCGGCAGGCGGCCGAGGCCATCGCCGGGCTGTTGTCCCGGCATTGAAAAGGGCCGCCCGCGGGCGGCCCTGTCCGGTCCGGGAGTTCCGGGGGCACGCCCCCGATGGCCTTCAGAGCTTGGAGGTCAGTTCCGGAACCGCGGTGAAGAGGTCCGCGACCAGGCCGTAATCGGCGACCTGGAAGATCGGGGCTTCCTCATCCTTGTTGATGGCGACGATGACCTTGGAGTCCTTCATCCCGGCGAGGTGCTGGATCGCGCCCGAGATGCCGACCGCGACGTAAAGCGTCGGCGCCACCACCTTGCCGGTCTGGCCGACCTGCCAGTCGTTCGGCGCATAGCCCGAGTCGACCGCCGCGCGCGAGGCGCCGACGGCGGCGCCCAGCTTGTCGGCCAGCGCCTCGATCAGCGCGAAATCGGCTTCCGAGCCGACGCCGCGGCCGCCCGACACCACGATCTTCGCCGAGGTCAGTTCCGGCCGGTCCGAGGTCGCAACCTTGTCCTCGACCCAGGCGGAAAGGTCGGACGCCTTGGCGCCCACCGTCTCGACCGCGGCCGCGCCGCCGGTCCCGGCCGCCGCGAAGGCCGCGGTGCGCACGGTGAACACCTTCTTCGCGTCGCCCGACTTCACCGTCTGGATCGCGTTGCCGGCATAGATCGGCCGCTCGAAGGTGTCGGCATCGACCACCGCCGTCACGTCCGACAGCACCATCACGTCCAGGAGCGCGGCGACGCGCGGCAGCACGTTCTTCGAGAACGCCGTCGCCGGCGCCGCGATGTGGCTGTAGCCGCCGGCCAGCGACACGACCAGATCGGCCAGCCCCTCGGCCAGGCCGTGACCCGCATCCTCGGCATGCAGCACCTTGGCCGCGCCGTCGAGCGTCGCGGCTTCCGCCGCCGCCGAAGCCGGGCCCGCGACCAGAAGATGCACGTCGCCCAGCGATTTCACCGCCGTCAAGGTTTTGGCAACCGAATCGGTGGCAAGCTGGCCACCATTCACATCGGCCAGAAGGAGAACAGCCATCAGATCACCCCCGCTTCGTCTTTCAGTTTCGCGATCAGCTCGTCCACCGAGGCGACCTTCACGCCGGCCTTGCGCCCGGCCGGTTCAGAGGTCTTCACCACGGTCAGGCGCGGCGTGACATCGACGCCGTAATCGGCGGCGGTCTTCTCGTCGAGCGGCTTCTTCTTCGCCTTCATGATGTTCGGCAGCGAGGCATAGCGCGGCTCGTTCAGCCGCAGGTCGACGGTCACCACCGCCGGCAGCTTGACCTTGATGGTCTGCAAGCCGCCATCGACCTCGCGCGTCACGGTGGCGCTGTCGCCTTCCACCGCCAGTTCGCTGGCGAAGGTGGCCTGCGCCCAGCCCAGCAGCGCCGACAGCATCTGGCCGGTCGCGTTCATGTCGTTGTCGATCGCCTGCTTGCCGGCGAGCACCAGGCCCGGCTGCTCTTCCTTCACCACGGCGGCGAGGATCTTGGCCACCGCCAGCGGCTCGATGTCGGTGTGGACGTCCGAGGCCGCCTCGACCAGGATCGCCCGGTCCGCCCCCATCGCCAGCGCCGTGCGCAGGGTTTCCTGCGCCTGCTTCACGCCGATCGACACCACCACGACCTCGGAGGCGATGCCCTTCTCCTTCAGGCGGATCGCCTCTTCGACCGCGATCTCGTCGAACGGGTTCATCGACATCTTCACATTCGCAAGATCGACCCCGCTTCCGTCCGCCTTCACGCGGACCTTCACGTTGTAGTCAATCACGCGTTTGACAGGCACCAATACCTTCATCAGCGGCAATCTCCCAGATTCAGGCCCCGGAGGGGCCATCCCAAGCTCTCCGCCGCGTTGGTAACCCGTTCCTTCCGGCAAAAACAATCCAAAAGCGACGCTGCCCGTCGCCACGACGCCGCGTCATTGACCCAAGGGAAACGGAAGGCTCAGCGGGTCAGGCCCGGCACCCAGAGGACATCGGCGCGCCCGTCGTCATTGGCGATGCGGGCGGCGACGAAGAACCAGTCGCTGAGCCGGTTCAGATACTTGACCGCCGCCGGGTTCACCTCTTCCGCGCCGGCAAGCTCCACCGCCAGCCGCTCGGCCCGGCGCGAGACGGTGCGGCAAAGGTGCAGATGCGCGGCCAGCGGCGATCCGCCGGGCAGGATGAAGCTGCGCAGCACCTCCAGCCGGGCGTTCATCGCGTCGATCTCGGCCTCCAGCCGCTCCACCTGCGAATCGATGATGCGCAGCGGCACATAGCCCGCCTCGTGATCGCGCGCCATGTCGGGGCGGCAGAGATCGGCGCCGAGGTCGAACAGATCGTTCTGGATGCGCATCAGCGCGGCGTCGATCTCGCCCGAGGCGTGGAGCCGGGCGAGGCCGACCGTCGCATTGGTCTCGTCCACCGTGCCATAGGCCTGCACCCGCGCCGAATGCTTGGCGACCCGCGCGCCGTTCCCCAGCGCGGTTTCCCCCTTGTCGCCGGTTTTCGTGTAGATCTTCGACAGAACGACCATCAGTTTCCTCCGCGCTGGTGCAGATAGGCGAATATCACGATCAGGATCACCGCGACGGCCTGGGCGATCACCCGGTAGCGCATCAGCCGGTTGGCATGCTTGCGGTTGAAATCGCCGCCGCGCGCGAAGCCGCCGATGCCGATCATCAGGATGATCAGCACGCCGAAGGCGGCCAGCGCGGCGACGATGAAAAGCGGGTCCTTGAGCAGCATGGCGGTCCTCCTGGCTGGCCCAGATCTAGCGGCTTTGCCCGGCAAGGCGAAGCGGTTTCAGCCCTTGGCGATCAGCCAGTCCAGCACCCGCGCCGGCAGGACGCGGCGGGCGAGGCCCATCAGATGGGTGGCTTGCGTGACGTAATAGCGCGGCCGGGGGCGGGGGCTTTCCAGCGCATGCACCAGTTTCGCCGTCACCGCCGAACAGGGCAGCTCGAAGCGGTCGGGCTTGCCGCGCGGCTGATAGAGCCGGTGCAGCAGGGTGCGGTATTCCCCGGCGCGGGGCGAGCTCTCCCAATCCACCCATTTCTCGAAATGCGGGATCGAGTTCTCGCGGATGCGGGTCGGGATCGGGCCGGGCTCGATCAGGCAGACATGGATGCCGGTGCCGCGCATCTCGATCCGGAGCGTGTCGGTCAGCCCCTCCAGCGCGAATTTCGTGGAGACATAGGCGCCGCGCCATTTCATGCCGACCAGCCCCAGCACCGAGGAGCAGTTGACGATCCGGCCATGCCCCTGTGCCCGCATCAGCGGGATCGCCCGCCGGGTCAGGTCGTGCCAGCCGAAGAGATTGGTCTCGAAGATCTCGCGCAGGGCGCCGCGCGGCAGATCCTCCACCGCGCCGGGGCAGGCGAAGGCGCCGTTGTTGTAAAGCGCGTCGAGCGTGCCGCCGGTGCGCGTGGTCACCTCGTCCATGGCGGCGGCGATCGAGGCTTCGTCGGCATAGTCGAGCCGGAAGCTCTCGAACCCCTCGGCGGTCAGGCGGTCGCAATCGGCCTGCTGGCGGCAGGTGGCGAAGACGCGCCAGCCGCGGGCGCGCAGCCCCTCGGCGGCGTCGCGGCCGATGCCGGACGAACAACCCGTCATCAGGACGGTGCGGGGCGGTGACATGGGCTGCTCCGGTCTTTTCGACCGGCTTAGGGCCTTTGCGGCGCCGTTGCAATCACCGGCTCAGGGCGTGGGCGACAGGAACTGGCCCGAGATGAAGCCGGAAACGCCGTCGCCTTCGATCACGATGCGCGCCCAGCCGTTCTCCTCGGTCCACATCACGCGAGTGGCCTCGCCGCGGCGGAGTCTGGCGACCACCGGAAACTCGGTCGAGGGGCCTTCGCGCACGTTCACGCTCTGGGCGGTGATATAGCGGATGTCGGGCTCCGCCTCGGTCTCGGACAGGGTTTCCGCGGCGGGCTGGATCAGCGGCAGCACGACCGGAAACTCGCTTTCCGGCGTGTAGCTGACCGGCTGTGCGGCCTGCGGCGCGGTGGAGGCGGGAAGGGGAATGGGGCTGCCGGTCATCTCCAGCCCGGGACGGCGCTGGCCATAATCCTCGCCCCCGATCAGCAGGATGACGAAAAGCGAGGCGCACAAGATCAGGAGCAAGCGCAGCATGATGACCCGGAATCACTGAAAACATCGGCTTTCTATCATGCGATCCTGCCATATCCTCTGGGAAAAGTCGCCGGTTTTCCCCTTGGCCGGAAATCCGGCTGGACCGGGGCGGGGGCAGGGATTACACCACATCCATGACCGGAACGCCTGACGACCCCAAGATCGAGCCCGCCGCCCATTCGGAGCCGCTGCGCCGCGCCATCGGCGAGCGCTATCTGACCTATGCGCTGTCCACCATCATGCACCGCGCCCTGCCGGATGCGCGCGACGGGCTGAAGCCGGTGCATCGCCGCATCCTTTACGCGATGCGCGAACTCAGGCTGTCGCCCACCGGGGGCTTCCGCAAATCGGCCAAGATCTCGGGCGACGTGATGGGCAACTATCACCCGCATGGCGATACCGCGATCTATGACGCGATGGCGCGGCTGGCGCAGGATTTCAACGTGCGTTACCCGCTGGTCGACGGGCAGGGCAATTTCGGCAATATCGACGGCGACAGCCCGGCCGCCAGCCGCTACACCGAGGCGCGGCTGACCGTTGCGGCGGAGCTGCTGATGGAGGGGCTGACCGAGAACGCGGTCGATTTCCGCCCCAATTACGACGGCACGCTGGAAGAGCCGGTGGTGATGCCCGCCGCCTTCCCGAACCTGCTCGCCAATGGATCGAGCGGGATCGCGGTCGGCATGGCGACCAATATCCCGCCGCACAACCTGCATGAGCTGATCGACGCCTGCCAGGCGATGATCGGCGACCCGGAGGTGTCGGACGAGGAACTGGTGAAGCTGGTCCCCGGGCCGGATTTCCCGACCGGCGGCGTGATCGTCGAGCCGCGCGAGAACATCCTCGACGCCTATCGCACCGGGCGCGGCGCCTTCCGCCTGCGCTCGCGCTGGCAGGTCGAGGATCTGGGGCGCGGCCAGTGGCAGATCATCGTCACCGAAATCCCCTATCAGGTGCAGAAATCCCGGCTGATCGAGCGGCTGGCCGAACTGATCCAGACCAAGAAAGTGCCGGCGCTCGCCGATGTGCGCGACGAATCCGCCGCCGATGTGCGCATCGTGCTGGAGCCGCGCACGCGGACCATCGACCCCGAGATGCTGATGGGGATGCTGTTCAAGAACAGCGATCTGGAGATCCGTTTCAGCCTGAACATGAACGTGCTGATCGACGGCAAGGTGCCGAAGGTCTGTTCGCTGAAAGAGGTGCTGCGCGCCTTTCTGGATCACCGGCGCGACGTGCTGGGCCGCCGCACCCGCCACCGTATCGAGAAGATCGAGCACCGGCTGGAAATCCTCGACGGTTTCATCCTGACCTTCCTCAACCTCGACCGGGTGATCGACATCATCCGCTACGACGCCGATCCGAAGGCGGCGCTGATGGCCGAGATCTGGGGACGCAAGCACAAGCGGGCGAGCGACGAGGCGGATTATGTGCCGCCGAAACCGCGCAGCCCCGGCGATCTGTCCGAGGTGCAGGCCGAGGCCATCCTGAACATGCGCCTGCGCAGCCTGCGCAAGCTGGAAGAGATGGAGCTGATCGCCGAGCGCGACGAATTGCGCGCCGAGCGCGAGGACCTGCTGGCGCTGATGGACGATGCGGGCCTGCAATGGGCGCGCATCGGCCGCGATCTGGCCGAGGTGCAGGCGCAGTTCGGCAAGGCCACCGCCATTGGTAAGCGCCGCACCGATTTCGCCGATATGGCCGAGGTCGAGGAGGTGCCGCTGGAGGCGATGATCGAGCGCGAGCCGATCACCGTCATCTGTTCGAAAATGGGCTGGATCCGGGCCATGAAGGGCCATCAGCCGCTCGATATAGACGCGAAATTCAAGGATGGCGACGAGGGCCGCTTCATCTTCCATGCCGAGACCACCGACCGGATTCTGGTCGTCGGCGCCAATGGCCGCTTCTACACGCTGGTCGGCGCCAACCTGCCCGGCGGGCGCGGCATGGGCGAGCCGCTGCGGCTGATGATCGACCTGCCCAACGATGCCGAGATCACCGACCTGCTGGTCTGGCGCGGCGGCGAGAAGCTGCTGGTCGCCTCCACCGCCGGGGACGGTTTCGTCGTGCCCTCGGACGAGGTGGTGGCGCAGACCCGCGCCGGCAAGCAGGTGCTGACGGTGAAGGAAGGTGTGCGAACCGCGCTTTGCCGCCGCATCGCCGGCGATCACGTCGCGGTGGTGGGCGAGAACCGCAAGCTGCTGGTCTTCCCGGTGGCGGAACTGCCCGAGATGGCCAAGGGCAAGGGCGTGCGGCTTCAGAAATACAAGGATGGCGGGCTGTCGGACGCCATCACCTTCAACCTGGCCGACGGGCTGAGCTGGAAGGACCCCGCCGGCCGCACCCGCAGCGAGACCGACCTGACGCAATGGCAGGGCGCCCGCGCCGCCGCCGGGGCCATGGCGCCGCGCGGTTTCCCGCGGGACAACCGCTTCACCGGCTGAGACCCGGGCGGGATTGCGGTCCCGCCCGATTCTGTTGACGGAATGGCCTCCGGCTGTGATGGTTCGCTCAGACAATGTTCAAGGGGTCCCATCATGGCAAATCTGACGTTCAAATCCGTCGCCACCTATCCGACGATCGACCTCGCCGCGATCAGGACGGGGCTGACCGACCTCGTATTCTCGTATGATGACATTCTGCCGACGGCGACGCTGCTGCGTTTCTCCGACGATGCCGCCAACGGCATCAATTTCATCGGCACCGGCCTTACCTACAATATCGCGACGATGCAGGTGACCGGCGGCACGCTGAGCGCCATCTCGGTGGACTGGGCGGGGACGAAGATCATCCAGGTCTCCGGCCTGAAGCTGGATGCGCCGACCTTCGCCAATTACCTGCTGTCGGACCAGAGCGAGCGGGCCTTCGCCATGATCACCAAGGGCAACGACCTGATGGTGGCGTCCAAGGGCAATGACGTGCTGCTGGGCGGGACGGGCAACGACACGCTCAAGGGGGCCGGTGGCGCCGACCGGTTGCAGGGCGAGGCGGGCAAGGATCGGCTGGAAGGCGCGGCCGGGGCGGATACGCTGTCCGGCGATGCCGGCAACGATACGCTGATCGGCGGCGCCGGGATCGACCGGCTGACCGGCGGGGCGGGCAAGGACGTGTTCGTCTTCGATCAGGCCAAGGCCGGCGGGCGCGACATTCTCACCGATTTCGCCAGCCGTAGCGACCGTATCCATCTCGATTCGGATGTGTTCGACGACCTCTCCTATACCGGCAAGCTGAAAGCGGCGGATTTCGTGGCCGGGACCGCCGCGAAGGACGCCTCGGACCGCCTGATCTACGACCAGTCGAGCGGCAATCTCTGGTATGATTCGAACGGCTCCGCCAAGGGCGGCAAGGTGCTGATCGCCGAACTGACCGATGGCACCGCGCTGGTCGCGGGCGACATCTTCCTCGTGTGATCCGTGCCGGGGCGGCCTGCGGGGCCGCCCCTCACTCGCCGATCAGCTTGCAGTCGATGCGATGGCTGCGGCCGGCGAATTCGGCCAGCGTACCGCTGACCAATGTGCAATCCAGCAGATTGTCCTCGAAGGCCCGGCGCGCGGTATAGACATTCACCGTCGCCATCGCGCCGGTCACCAGATCGAGCGGCAGCGAGGCCAGCAGCCCGCCGACCCGGATGCTCTGGTCGCGCGCCATCACCTCGTAATCCTCGCTGCCCAGCCAGACCAGCCCCATCTCCTCCGAGGCGAGCGCGGCGCCCGCGGGCGAGGGTTCCCCCTCGTACCAGAGCGCCACGGTCACCGTCTCGGCGGGGTAGATCTTCGCCCGGGCGGCGGCGCTGAAATGCAGCTCCAGCAGGGTCGGTGTCTCGGCAAAAGCGGGCGCGGCGATACAGGCGAGGGTGAGCGCGAGGCGAAGCATCGGAGGATCTCCCTGAATGGAAAGGGCGCCCGAAGGCGCCCCGGTGTCAGCGGCTGAGCCCGCCCGGCAGGTCCGGCAGGTCGAGCGCGGCGAAGCCGTAATGGCGCAGCCAGCGCAGGTCGGATTCGAAGAAGGCCCGCAGGTCGGGGATGCCGTATTTCAGCATGGCGATGCGGTCGATCCCCATGCCGAAGGCGAAGCCCTGCCATTCGTCGGGGTCCACCCCGGCGGCGCGCAGCACCTTCGGATGCACCATGCCGGAACCGAGGATCTCCATCCACTTGTCGCCCTCGCCGATCTTCAACTGGCCGCCGACATTGGAATAGCGGATGTCGACCTCGGCCGAGGGCTCGGTGAAGGGGAAATGCGAGGCGCGGAAGCGCAGCTCCACCTTGTCCACCTCGAAGAAGGCGCGGCAGAATTCCTCCAGCACCCATTTCAGGTTGGCCATCGAGATGTCGCGGTCGATCGCCAGCCCCTCGACCTGATGGAACATCGGGGTATGGGTCTGGTCCATGTCCATGCGGTAGACCCGGCCCGGCGCGATGACGCGGATCGGGGCGCCCTGCTCGGTCATGGCGCGGATCTGCACCGGCGAGGTATGGGTGCGCAGCACATGCGGCGGGCGGTTGTCGCCTTCGGCGCGGTGCATGAAGAAGGTGTCGTGTTCCTGCCGCGCCGGATGTTCGGGCGGGATGTTCAGCGCGTCGAAATTGTACCAGTCGCTTTCGACCTGCGGCCCCTCGGCCACCGAGAAGCCCATATCGGCGAAGATCGCGGTCAGCTCGTCCATCACCTGCGACACCGGATGGATGCTGCCCGCCCGGCGCGGCCGGCCCGGCAGGGTCACGTCCAGCCATTCCGATTTCAGCCGCTCGTCCAGCGCCGCATCGGCCATCGCCGCCTTGCGGGCGCGCAGCGCGGCGTCGATCTCGTCCTTGAGCAGGTTCAGCGCGGCGCCGGCGCTCTTGCGCTCTTCCGGGTCCATCTTGCCGAGGGTCGCCATCCGGGCCGAAATCTCGCCCTTCTTGCCGAGGGCGGCGATGCGCACCTCTTCCAGCGCCGCCTCGTCGGCGGCCCCGGTGACGGCCTCGATATATTTGCCACGCAACTCGCTGAGGTCCATGCCACCCTCCGTATCCTTGCGCCCGGTGCTAGCGGGGCAGGGGCGGATTTGCAAGGCCGGCGCGGGTCAGAGGAAATCCGCCGCCGTGAAATCGCCGCGCCGCAAGGTGTCGTCGGCAGCGGCGACGATCAGCACCTCACCGCCATGGACGATCTCGACCGTGCCGTTGGCGCCGTTGCGGATGGTCAGATCGCGGAAGTTCACGTCGAGGTCGATCCTGTCCACGCCATCCTGGAAATCCATGATCCGGTCGGTCACGCGATCCTGTTTCAGCACGAAGACATCGGCCCCCGCGCCACCGGTCAGCCGGTCGGACCCGCCGCCGTCGATCAGCGTGTCCTTTCCCGCGCCGCCGAACAGCCGGTCCGCCTTGGCGCCGCCATCCAGCCGGTCATTGCCCGCCTCGCCGTGAAGCGTGTCGTTGCCGGTATTGCCGAACAGCGTATCGTCCTGCTTGCCGCCGCGCAGCATGTCGCTTCCGATGCCGCCGCACAGCCGGTCATAGCCATTGCCGCCCAGCAGCGTGTCGTTCCCGCCCAGCCCCGAGACGTAGTCATGGCCCTTGCCCGCGTCGATACGGTTGTTGCCATCGCTCCCGGCGAGGATGTCATTCCCGGCGCTGGCCTTGGTCGCGGTGGGGAACAGGCCCTGTTGGGCGTATTGCACGCCGTACACGAATTCCGTCGGGCGGGCATTGTCGTTCACATATTGCACGATGCCGATGTCGCGGGCGTCGAACCTGTAGTTCGGCAGGTAATAGGTGACGCCCTCGCGCTGGAACGCGAAGGCGGCGACGGTCTCCCAGGAGGAGGTCGAGAAGATATAGGCGTTCAACGATTGCAGCGGGCGGATCTGCTGGGCGTTGAACGCCTCGCCGTCGATGGTGCCGGCGGGGGCCTGCCCGGCCTCCTCTCCCTTGATGCCGAACAGGGCGTCATCGTCGCGGATGGTCACGATATGGCGGGTGAGATCCAGATCGCCATCGGCGTTCTCCGTCAGGCTGAGCGCAATCGTGACATAGGTCTTCTTCGCCATCGGGGCCTCCTGTCATGCCGGAAAGGGCAGGATGCCATGCTTTCGCCAATTCATGAAGCGATTGCGTGGCGGCGAAAGCAAAAGGCCCCGCGCGAAGCGGGGCCTTGCTGTCTTTCGGGGCTGGCCGATCAGGCCAGCGCGGCCTTGGCCTGCGCCGCGATGGCGTTGAACGCCTCGGGCTCGTGCACGGCCAGATCGGCCAGAACCTTGCGGTCCACCTCGATCCCGGCTTTCGCCAGACCGTTGATGAAGCGCGAATAGGTCATTTCCAGGTCGAACAGCCGGACGGCCGCGTTGATCCGCTGGATCCACAGCGCGCGGAAGTTGCGCTTGCGGGTCTTGCGGTCGCGGGTCGCGTATTGGTTGGCCTTGTCGACGGCCTGGGTCGCGGTGCGGAAATTGGTCGAGCGGGCGGCGTAATAGCCTTTCGCCTGCTTGATGACCTTGCGGTGACGCGCGTGGGTCACCTTACCGGATTTGACGCGGGACATGTGTCTGGCTCCTCAGCGGTCGTAGGGCATGTATTTCTTGACGATCTTGGCGTCGCTGTCGCTCAGGATCATCGTGCCGGTGGCGTCGCGCACGAATTTGGTGGTGCGCTTGATCATGCCGTGACGCTTGCCCGCGGGGCCTGCCTTCACACGACCGGAAGCCGTGAAGCTGAAGCGCTTCTTGGCCGCCGATTTGGTCTTCATCTTGGGCATTTCCATCTCCTCGTTGAGGGTGAACGCGCGACTCGGCAATGCCACGGAGGCCGGCCGCACGGGGATAGAGCGCGCCCTCATAGGACGCATCGGGGAAAAGTGCAAGTCGCCTTCAGTGGCGGAACTGGCCGATCACCCGGAAGAAGGCGTTCGGGATGTCCTGCACCTCGTAGCCGCCGGGCTTCTTGGTGAAGGCCAGCACGATCAGCGCCCCGGCGATCAGCACGAGGATCGAGGCCGCGCGCGGCGCCCGCCCGTCATTCAGCGCCGAGAGCATGGAGGGAACCGCCAGCACGCCCAGAACGATACCGATCACCAGATACAGATCCGAGTTCATGCGTGTCCCCCGAACGGTCAGGGGCGCAGGTTACTCGGGGTCGGCGCGGTGAATCAACCGCTCATCGCAGGGGGCGACGCGCAGGATGTTGGTGGTGCCCGGCACGTTGAACGGCACGCCGGCGGTGACGACGATATGGTCCTTCTCGGTGGCGAAGCCGTAGTCGCGCGCCGCCCGCACCGCCGAGATCACGGCGCCCTTGAAGCGGTCCTGCTCCTCGGTGATGGCGCAATGCGCCCCCCAGGTCAGGCAGAGCCGGCGGGCGGTGCGCACCAAGGGCGTCAGGCCGATGATCGGCACGCGCGGACGTTCGCGCGCGACGAGGCTGATCGTGGTGCCCGATTGCGAGAAGCAGCAGATCGCCTTGATGTCGGCGGCCTCGGCGATCTCGCGCGCGGCGGCGACGATGCCGTCGGCGACCGAGCGGCGCACCACGCGGCGGCTGGCCTCGATCACGTCGCGATAGGTGGGGTCGCTTTCCACGCTGATCGCCACATTGTCCATCGTGGTCACCGCCTCGACCGGGTAATGCCCGGCGGCGCTTTCGGCCGAGAGCATCACCGCGTCGGCGCCCTCGTAGATCGCCGTCGCCACGTCCGAGACCTCGGCCCGTGTCGGCACCGGGCTTTCGATCATCGATTCGAGCATCTGCGTCGCCACGATCACCGGCTTCGCCGCCGCCCGCGCGCCGCGCACCAGCCGCTTCTGGATCGGCGGCACCGCCTGCACCGGCAGCTCCACCCCCAGATCGCCGCGCGCCACCATGATGCCGTCGGCCACCGCGAGGATGGCGTCATAGGCCTTCACCGCCGCCGGCTTCTCGATCTTGGCGAGGATCGCCGCCCGGCCATTGGCCAGCGCGCGCGCCTCGATCACGTCCTCGGGGCGCTGCACGAAGGACAGCGCCAGCCAGTCCACCCCGAGGGCGCAGGCGAATTCCAGATCCGCCCGGTCCTTCTGCGACAGCGCGGCCAGCGGCAGCACCACATCCGGCACGTTCACCCCCTTGCGGTTGGAGATCGTGCCGCCCACCGTCACCGTGCAATCGGCGAAATCCTTGCCGCAGGTCTCCACCTTCAGGCGGATCTTGCCGTCATTCACCAGAAGCGAGGCGCCCGGCTCCAGCGCCGCGAAGATCTCGGGATGCGGCAGCTGCACGCGATGCACATCCCCCGGCGCCTCGTCGAGATCGAGCCGGAAGGCCGCGCCCACCGCCAGCTCCGCGCTGTCTTCGGCGAAGGTGCCGACCCGCAGCTTCGGCCCTTGCAGATCGGCGAGGATGCCGATGGGGCGGCCGGTATCGGCCTCGATCCGGCGGATGATCTCGTGCCGGGCGCGGATGTCGTCATGGCTGCCATGGCTCATGTTCAGGCGGAACACGTCGGCGCCGGCCTCGAACAGCTTGCGGATGGTGGCGTAATCCGAGGAGGCGGGGCCGAGCGTGGCCACGATCTTCACATTGCGCATCCGTCTCATCGGCCTGTCCTCGTCTTCTGCTATGCGGCTTTGCGCCCGTTATGGCGGAAACCGGCCCTCGGGGCAATGCGGTGGTTGTTAGCGATAACATCGTGGCGGATCATAATTGCGGGATTCCCTCCGGCCCGGCCATCGCCTAAGCCGGGGATGAGGCTTTCAGGTGACGCGGGCATGACGATTCCTCCCTTTTCGATCGAAGGCGCCGGGCGGCCCGGCCGTTGGCTGGTGACCTGCGACCATGCGACCAACCGGGTTCCGGCCGAGCTCGGCGGCGATCTCGGCATCGCGGCCGAGGACATGGCGCGGCATATCGCCTATGACGTGGGCGCGGCGGGGCTGGCGCGGGCCCTGGGGCGGCATCTCGACAGCCCGGTGATCTGCTCGGATTTCTCGCGGCTGGTGATCGACCCGAACCGGGGCGAGGACGACCCGACGCTGGTGATGAAGCTTTACGACGGCACCATCATCCCGGCGAACCGCCATGTCGGCCCGGCGGAGGTGGAGCGGCGGCTGGAGACGCTCTACCGCCCCTATCACGCGGCGCTGGCCGGGCTGGCGGCGCGGCGGAGCGATACGGTGATCCTCGCCATCCACAGCTTCACCCCCTGCCTGCGCGGGCGGGCGCCCCGGCCCTGGCATGTCGGCGTGCTTTACAGCCATACCGACGCGCGGCTGTCGCAACCGCTGGTCGCCCGGCTGCGGCGGGAGGCCGATCTCTGCATCGGCGACAACCAGCCCTATTCCGGCCATCTGCCGGGCGACGCCATCGAGCGCCA
>JBDHSR010000037.1:0-14672 GCA_039808305.1 Gemmobacter sp.
CGCGGATGCCGGATCGCGTCCGCAGCCTGGCGATGGGGCTGGCGATGGCCGCTTTCGCCATCAGCGGCGTCGTCCTCTCGAGCCTTCTCGCCCAGCCGATCCGGCAGGCCGATCCGGCCACGGGCTTTCGGCTGGTCGGCATCGCCATCGTGCTGACCGGCCTTGCCGTGACGGCCCTGCTGCCGGTCGCGCGGCTTGCGCCGGCCAGGCCCGTGCGGTCGGGGCGGGCCGGTTCGCTCCGCCGCGATGTCACCGATCCGAAATTCCTGCGGCTCGCGCTGATCTTCTTCTTCATCTGCTATACCGGCCTGATGGTGGTGGCGCATTCGACCGGCATCGTGCAGGCGCAGGGCGCTAGCGAGGCGCTGATCGGGCTGGCTCCGGGTGTCTTCACCCTGGGCTATATCCTCGGCTCGCTGGCGGGCGGCAGGCTGGTCGAGCTGTTTTCCGGCCGGACCATGCTGGTTCTGTCGAATCTGGTGGCGGGGGCGGGCCTCGTGACCTTCCTGCTGCCGGCCTCGCCGATCCTGCTGGTGGGCGCGCTGGCGGTGGGGATCGTGTTCGGAGGGGCGGCCTCGTTGATGCCGGTGCTGATCGGGGCGGAATACGGCACCGCGCGGATCGGCGAGATCTACGGCAGGCTGATGGTCGCTTACGGCGCCGCGGGGCTGGTGGCGCCCTCGCTTTCCGGCCGGCTGTTCTCGGCGAGCGGAACCTATACATCCGCGCTCGGCATCGGGGTCGCGATGTGCGCGGCTGGGCTGGTCCTGGGGCTGACGATAAGGCCGCAAAAGCCGGAGAGATGAGCGAAGCCCCGACCTTCCGGCCGCGATCCGCGCGGGGTCGCGGCCGGGACTGGTCCGGGGGGAGGGGAGAGCTATATCCCCCCGAAGCAGAGGTATTTGGTTTCCAGATAGTCGTCGATACCCTGGCGGCCGCCCTCGCGGCCCTGGCCGGATTGCTTGATGCCGCCGAAAGGCGCCAGTTCGGTGGAGATCAGGCCGGTATTGATGCCGACCATGCCGTATTCCAGCGCCTCGGCCACGCGATGGACCTGCCCCACGTCGCGGGCGAAGAAATAGGCGGCGAGGCCGTATTCGGTATCGTTGGCCAGCCGGATCACCTCCTCGACGGTCTCGAACCGGAACAGCGCGGCGACGGGGCCGAAGGTCTCTTCCCGCGCCAGCCGCATCGCCGGGGTGGCGCTGGTCAGCACGGTGGGGGCGTAGAACAGGCCGCCCAGCCCCGTGCCGCCGGTCAGCACTTGCGCGCCAGCGGCACGCGCGTCGGCGACATGCGCCTCGACCTTGGCCAGCGCGTCGGCATCGACCAGCGGGCCGAGCGCCACATCCGCGTCGAAACCGTCGCCCGCGCGCAGCCCCGCCACGGCGGCGGCGAGCTTCGCGGCGAAGGCGTCATGGATGCCCGCCTGCGCATAGATGCGGTTGGCGCAGACGCAGGTCTGGCCGTTGTTGCGGAACTTGGCGGCCAGCGCGCCCTCCACCGCCGCGTCGAGATCGGCGTCGTCGAACACGATGAAGGGGGCGTTGCCGCCGAGCTCCATCGACA
Organism: Gemmobacter sp.; assembly: GCA_039808305.1. GTDB lineage: Bacteria > Pseudomonadota > Alphaproteobacteria > Rhodobacterales > Rhodobacteraceae > Gemmobacter. The sequence goes on from JBDHSR010000037.1 coordinate 1,570, forward strand.
TCTTCTTCACCTGATCGGCGCCCTGCCGCATCAGGATGCGCCCCACCTCGGTCGAGCCGGTGAAGGTGATCTTGCGCAGAAGCGGGTTGCCGCACATCTCGCGCCCGATGGCCGGCCCGTCGGTGCCGGTGACGACCGAGAACAGCACCGGCGGCAGGCCCGCGCGCCCGGCCAGCACCGCCAGCGCGATGGCCGAGAGCGGCGTCTGCTCCGCCGGTTTCGCCACCACCGCGCAGCCCGCCGCCAGCGCGGGGGCGATCTTGCGCGCCAGCATCGCGTTGGGGAAGTTCCACGGCGTGATCGCCCCCACCACGCCGACCGGCTGGCGGATCACCATCAGGCGCTTGTCGCGCTGATGGCCGGGGATCGTCTCGCCATAGACGCGCTTGGCCTCCTCGCCGAACCATTCGACGTAAGAGGCGCCATAAAGCACCTCGCCGCGCGCTTCGGCCCAGGGCTTGCCCATCTCGGCGGTGATGATCGTGGCGAGATCGTCGGCGTTCTCGACCATGAGGTCGAACAGCCGGCGCAGGATCGCCGCGCGTTCCTTGCCGGTGCGCGCCGCCCATTCGGGCTGCGCGGCATGGGCGGCGGCGATGGCGCGGGCGGTTTCGGCCGCGCCCAGATCGGGCAGGGCGGCGATGGTCTCGCCGGTGGCCGGGTTCGTCACCTGGAACCGGGCGGGCGCCCGGTCCAGCCACTCCCCCGCCACCAGCCCGGCGGCGGGCAGAAGCGAGGGGTCCGACAGGCGGGAAAGCAGGCTGTCCGCGATCATGCGAGACCGGCTTTCGCGGCGCGGATCGCCTCCGACAGGATCTCCATCGCCTCTTCGAACACCGCGTCCTCGATGGTGATCGGCGACAGGAAGCGGATGACGTTGCCGTAGATGCCGCAGGTTAGCAGGATCAGGCCGCGCTTCAGCGCCTCGTCGCGGATGGCGTTGGTCAGCGCGGGCAGCGGCGCGCCGTCGGCGCCGATGAACTCGGCGGCGATCATGAAGCCGGGGCCGCGGATATCGGCGATCTCGGGCACCTCGTTGCGCAGGCCCGCGAGCCGCGCCTTCAGCCGGTCGCCGAGCAGCGTGGCGCGTTCGCAGAGGCCCTCGTCGCGGATCACGTCCAGCACCGCCAGCGCGGCGGCGATGCCGAGCGGGCTGCCGCCATAGGTGCCGCCCAGGCCGCCAGGCTGCGGCGCGTCCATCACCTCGGCCCGGCCGGTGACGGCCGACAGCGGATAGCCGCCGGCCAGCGATTTCGCCATCGTGGTCAGGTCGGCCGCCACGTCGTGATGCTCCATCGCCAGCAGCTTGCCGGTGCGGGCGAAGCCGGTCTGCACCTCGTCGGCGATCAGCAGGATGCCGTGGCGGTCGCAGAGCGCGCGCAACCCGCGCATCAGTTCGGGCGGGGCGGGATAGAAGCCGCCCTCGCCCTGCACCGGCTCGATGATGATGGCGGCGACGCGGGCGGGATCGACATCGGCCTTGAACAGCGCCTCGATGGCCTCGAGGCTGCGGGCGGCCTCCACGCCATGCGGCGCCATCGGATAGGGCACATGCCAGACATCGCCCGGCATCGGGCCGAAGCCGGCCTTGTAGGGCTGCACCTTGCCGGTCAGCGCCATGCCCATGAAGGTGCGGCCGTGGAACCCGCCGGCGAAGGCGATCACGCCCTGCCGCCCGGTGAAGGCGCGGGCGATCTTCACCGCGTTCTCGACCGCCTCGGCGCCGGTGGTGACGAAGATGGTCTTCTTGGCGAAATCGCCCGGCACGGCGGCGTTCAGCCGCTCGGCCAGTTCCACATAACTCTCATAGGGCACGACCTGATGGCAGGTATGGCTGAAGGCGTCGATCTGCGCCTTGACTGCCGCCACCACGCGCGGATGGCCATGCCCGGTGTTCAGCACCGCGATGCCCGAGGCGAAGTCGATGAAGCGCCGCCCCTCGGCATCCCACAATTCGGCGTTGCGGGCGCGGGTGGCGAAAAGCGGGCTGGAGACGCCGACCCCGCGGGCGATGGCGGCCGAGCGGCGGGCGGCAAGGGCGGTATTGGACATGCGGTGATTCCCCGTTGGACTGTTCAATATCTTAAACGCAATGATTTAAGGATCAAGGCGATTTACATATTGAACACATGCCGCCCTTCCGGTCGCCCGGCCGGGCCGCTACAGTCGGGCGGGGCAAGAGGTATCGCATGACGGATTTCCTGATCGGCAAACGGCTCAAGGCCCTCCGGGAGGCGCGCGGCCTGTCGCAGCGGCAACTGGCGCAGCGGGCGGGGGTGACCAACGGCCAGATCTCGATGATCGAGCAGAACAAGATCAGCCCGTCGGTGTCGAACCTGAAGAAGATCCTCGACGGCCTGCCGATGGGCCTGTCGGATTTCTTCGCCGAAAGCGCGGAGGACGGGCCGCGCACCTTCTATCGTCATCACGAGTTGGTCGATATCGGCACCCCGGCCTATTGCGGCCCCGAGGCCACGGTGAACAAGCTGTCGCTGCTGCGCGTCGGCAAGCCCGGCACCCACAGCCTGATGATGCTCTACGAGACCTACGAGCCGGGCGCGGATACCGGCCCGCGCCTTTACAGCCACGAGTCGGAAGAGGCGGGGATCGTCATCGAGGGCCGGATCGAGGTCACCGTGGGTGAGGAGGTCGAGACGCTCGGCCCCGGCGACGCCTATATCTTCGACAGCCGCCGCCCGCACCGCTTCCGCAATACCGGCACTGAGCGCTGCCGCATCGTCAGCGCCTGCACGCCGCCCACCTTCTGAACGGCCTAAAACGTCGGCGGCGTGTTCACCCAGAGCAGCACGGCGGTGGTCTGGCCGGGATTCTGCCAGGAATGGCGCAGGCTGCTGCGGAAATAGATGCTTTCGCCCTGATTGAGCGTCACCGGCTCGCGCCCTTCGATGGTGATCAGGAAGCGGCCGATCAGGACGTAGATGAATTCCTCGCCGTCATGGTCATAGGCGCCATGGCTGCCGACGCCGGGTTCGATGAACCAGCGCTGGCAATCCATCATGCCGCGCCCGCTCGCCAGTTGCTCGATCCGCAGGCCCGAGCCGAGCGTGGGCTGCATCGGCCCGCCGCCCGCGGGCGTCACGATGCCGCCGTCGCTGTCGCGGGTCTCGGGCGCCATCAGCTCGGTCAGCGTCATGCCGAAATACTTCGCCAGCGCCTTGGCCTCCGGGATGCCGACGCCGAGCGAGGTGCGCTCGATCGAGGCGAGGACCGAGGGCGACAGCCCGGTGCGCTGCGACAGTTCGCGCAGGGTGAGCTTGGCGTTCAGCCGCAACTGGCGCAGCTTGTGGCCCACCGTGCCGTCGCCCGAGGCGGCGGGGCCGCGCGGCTCGGCCATGCTGCCGGTGGGGAAGGCCGATTTCACCGCGGTGATGCTGAGGCCCTGCACCTTGCGCAGGCGCTGGATGTTCTGCACCTCGGCCACATGCCGCTCCTCGAACATCCGGTGCCCCGAGGGGGTGACGAAGGGGGTGAGCAGGTTCTGGTCGCACCAGTAGCGCAGGGTCGAGACCGGAATCCCGGTCAGCCGGCTCAGATCCGAGATGCGCAGGGTCGCCGCCCCCGCGCCTTCATTCATGTCATCCACGGCGGCCATCCGTTCCTCCCGCGCCCGTTCCCGGCTTGTCGCACAAGTCCGGCCCGCCGTCAGCTTTGGAAAAAAATTACAAACTAACTTGACATATTTTCGGCTTGGGTCATGGTCGATGGTAAGGACCGCAAGAAGGTCCGCCCAAGATTCTCAAGAAAACAGCAGGGAGATTGTGCGAATGTGGCGTGTTGGCATTGATGTCGGGGGGACCTTCACGGATCTCTTCGCATGGAATGAGACGGATGAAAGCTACAAGACTGCTAAAGTTCTGACGACAAAGGATGATCGCTCGCGCGGGGTCGTGCAGTCGATCGAGGCGGCGGGGATTCCCTTTGCCGAGATCTCGTTTCTCATGCACGGGACGACGACCGCGACCAACGCGCTGATCGAGCGCAACTTTCCCGACGCCGCCTTCATCACGACCGAAGGGTTCCGCGACACGATCGAGATCGGTCGCCAGCACCGCAAGGCGCTTTACGACCCCTACCAGACCAAGCCCGAGCCGCTGATCCGCCGCCGCAACCGCTTCACCATCGACGAACGGATGGCGGTCAGCGGCAAGGCCCGCCGCCCGCTGGACCGCGACGCCGCCAACCGCATCGCCGAGACCATCGCGGCGCGCGGTCTCCAGTCGGTGGGGATCGGCTTCATCAACGCCTATGTGAACCCCGAGCACGAGGAGCAGATGCGCGAGATCGTGCGGCAGCACAACCCGCAGGCCCATATCGTGCTGTCATCGGAAACCCGGCCGATCTTCCGCGAACATCCGCGTTTCGTCACCACCGCCATCCGCGCCTGCATGATGCCGGTGATGACCTCCTATTTCGACCGCCTGCGCGAGGCGCTGGCCGCCAAGGGCTTCACCGGATCGCTGCTGATCCTCAAGAGCAATGGCGGCGTGATGGGGGCCGAGAACGCCCGCGAACGGCCCGAGGAGCTGATCGAATCCGGCCCGGCGGGCGGGGTGGCCTATGCCTCCTACCTGACGCGGACCACCGATTTCCGCAACATCATCCATACCGATGTGGGCGGCACCAGCTTCGACGCCTCGATCGTGGAGGACGGGCGCGGCCTCATCACCCGCAATTACGAGCTGGAATGGGAGGTGCCGGTTTCGGTGCCGATGCTCGACATCCATTCGGTCGGCGCCGGCGGCGGCTCCATCGGCTGGGTCGACGAGGGCGGCTCGCTCCGCGTCGGGCCGCGCAGCGCGGGGTCGGAACCCGGCCCGGCCTGCTATCGGCGCGGCGGCACCGAACCCACGATCACCGACGCGAACCTGGTGCTGGGCCGGCTGGATCCCACGCTGTCCAACAAGTTCGATCTGGACGTGGAGGCGGCGGAGCGCGCCATCGACGGGCTGGCCGCGAAGATCGGCCTCGGCCGGCTGGAGACCGCCGAGGGGATGATCCGCATCTCCTGCGAGGCGATGGCGCAGGCGGTGAAGGGCGTGGTGGTGGCGCGGGCGCGCGACCCGCGCGACTTCGTGCTGGCGAGCTTCGGCGGCGCCGGGCCGATGCACGCCTGTTTCGTCGCCCAGGCGATGAACATCCCCCGCGTGGTCATTCCCGGCCAGGCCGGCGTCGCCTCGGCCTTCGGGGCCACCGCGATGAACGTCCGTCACGATCTGGAGGCGTTCCATTACAGCGATCTCGCCTCGGTGGATGTGGCCGAGGTGAACCGGCTTTACGACGAGCTGGAGGTGAAGGCGCGCGAAAGGCTGGGGCGCGACGGGATCGAGGGCGGGCGCGTTGTGATCCGGCGCACCGCCGAGATGCGCTATGTCGGCCAGACCTACGAGGTCGACGTGGACATCCCCGGCGGCAGGCTGGAACAGGCCGACATCGCCGGTATCGCCGAGGCGTTCCACAAGGCGCACAAGCAGGAATACGGCGTCAGCTCCGAGGATTTCCCCATCGCCTTCGTTGCGCTGGGCGTGGTGGCGACCGGCGCGATGCCCGAGCCCCCGGTCTTCGATTTCGTCTCGAAAACCCCGAACGGCGCGGGCGCCGAGCGCAGCCGCAAGGTCTATTTCGACGGGCGATGGGTCGATACCCGGCTGAAGAACGCCGGCGATCTCAAGCGCGGCGAGGCGATCCCGGGCCCGGCCGTGGTCGAATATCTCGACTCGATCGCGGTCCTGCCGCCCGGCTGCGACGGCACCGTGGACGCCCACGGCAACCTGATCGTCAGCATTTCGAACTGAGAGGAACACGTCATGGATCAGAAGATTCTCCAAGCGGCGCCGGGCGTGTCCGACCGGATCGACCCCGTCACCTTCGAAGTGCTGCGCAACAGCTTCGAATATGCCTGCGGCCGCATGTCGACCATCATGCAGAAGACCTCGTTCTCGCCGATCCTGGCCGATGTGCTGGATTTCTCGAACGCGGTCTATGATGCCGATGCGCGGCTGCTGGCGCAGGCGGCGAACTGCCCGGTGCACCTGGCGGCGATGCAATACAGCGCCGACGCCGCGCTGAAGCGGTTTCCGAAAGAGACGCTGAAGCCCGGCGACGTGATCGCGCTGAACGACCCCTATCAGGGCGGCACGCATACCAACGACATCACCTTCATCATGCCGGTGTTCCACCGCGAGGCGCTGATCGGCTTCGCGGTCAGCCGGGGGCACTGGATGGATCTGGGCGGCGGCGCGGCGGGAGGCATGTCCTTCTCGACCCATATCGCCGCCGAGGGGCTGCGCCTGCCGCCGATCAAGCTCTACCAGAACTACGAGATCAACGAGGATTTCCTCGCGATCATCATGAACAACACCCGGACGCCCTTCTACATCAAGGGCGACCTGCAAGCCCATCTCGGCGCGCTGAAGGCCGCCGAGGCCGAGATCGCCCGCGCCGCCGAGCGTTATGGCCGCGAAACGGTGCAACTCGCGATGCGGGAGCTGATCGCCTATACCGAACGCATCGTCCGTAAGAGCGTGGCCGAGATCCCCGATGGCGTCTACGAGGCCGAGGATTACGCCGATACCGACGGCTTCTCGCCCGATCCGGTGAAGATCAAGGTCAGGCTGACGGTCTCGGGCACCGACATCACGGTGGATTTCACCGGCAGCGACCCAATCTGCAAGGGCTCGATCAACTCGCCCTATGCCAATACGGCCTCGGCGGCGTTCTATTCGCTCCAGTTCTTCCTGGCGCCCCATGCGCCTTCGAACGCGGGCATGTTCGCCCCGATCAAGCTGGTGATCCCGGAAGGCTGCTGGCTGAACCCGGTCTGGCCCGCGCCGACCATCGGCTGCACGACGCTGGCCTCCTCCAAGATCACCAGCGCGATCTGGCAGGCGCTGGCCAAGGCGATCCCCGATCGCGTCACCGGCTCCACCTGCTCGGAATGCAACTGGTTCGTGTCGACGGCGGTCGACCGCGACAAGGGTGTGGCCGGGGTGTTCTCGGACCTGCCGGCGGGCGGTTGGGGCGGCACGCCGTTCGGCGACGGCATGAACGTCACCATGGACCCGCTGGGCAACTGCATGAACATGGCGGCGGAAGTGGCCGAGATGTTCTTCCCCATCGAATACGAGAGCTTCGATCTGCGCCAGGATTCGGCGGGGGCGGGCAAGTTCCGCGGCGGTCTGGGGGCCAATTTCAAGGTCCGCTACCTCTGCGAGGGCGAGCTGAACATGGAGACCTCGCGCACCCGCAAGGGCAGCCCGGGGGTGAATGGCGGCGGCCATAGCGCGGTGCAGCGGTCGCGGCATCTCTATCCCGACGGGCGCGAACAGGTGATCGGCGGGCTGACGCCCAATGGCGACTGGGTGAGCCCGCTGCTCTCGGGCCACGCCTTCAACCCCGACGAGGCCTTCCTGTTCGAAAGCACCGGCGGCGGCGGCTGGGGCCGCCCGACCGAACGCCCGGCGGCGAAGGTGCTGGAGGATGTGCTGGACGAATACATCTCGATCCAGGCCGCCCGCGACCAGTATGGCGTGGCGATCGACGCGCGCAGCATGACCATCGACGAGGCCGAGACCGCGCGTCTGCGCGCCGCGATGCGATGACCCGCCGGCCCGGCCCCCGCGCGGGGCCGGGCCGCCCCAAGCCGGCAATGCAAGAAAACAACAATCCGCCGCCGCGCGGAAACCAGGGAGAATTGCCATGACGACCCAGACCACGCGGCCCCCGGCCGCCCCCGCCCTCCGCCGCCGCGCCTTCCTCGCCTCGGCCGCCACGGCCGGCTTCGGCGCCGCGACCCTCTCCGGGATCAACCAGTCCCGCGCCCAGCAATCGGGCACCATCCGCATCGGGCAGATGGCCTCGCTGACCGGCCCGCTCGCGGTGGATGGCGTCGAGCATCGCAACGGCCTGCTGATGGCCTGCGAGGAGATCAACGCCGCCGGCGGCATCCTCGGCATGACGGTGGAGCCGGTCACGCTCGACAGCGCCAACCAGACCGCCGAGGAAGTGTCTTCCGCCGCCAATCTGCTGATCGACCGCGAGGGCGTCAGCGCCATCGTCAACGGCTACAATGTGGGCGCGAACCAGGCGGAATACGACGCCATCGCCGATGCCGGGATCATCTACATCCACTACAACACCTCGATCGGCCATCACGAGGTCTACGAGAGCGACCCGGAGCGGTATTTCGGCATCTTCATGGCCGATCCGGCGGAATATTACTACGGCGTGGGCCTGCCGGTCATGCTGGACCGCATCCGCAGGCAGGGCGTCTGGAAGCCCGAGAACAACAAGATCGCGCTGGTCACCGGCTCGCTGCCCTATTCAATCGTGATCTCCAACGCCATCCGCGAGACCGCGCCGCAATACGGCTTCGAGGTGTCGTTCGAGGAGGTGGTGCCGGTGCCGACCACCGAATGGGGCGCGGTGCTGAACAAGGTGCGCGCCGAGGCGCCGGCCGTCATCGCCAATACCCATTTCTTCCCCGGCGATCTGGCGCAATGCCAGGTGCAGTTCGCGCAGAACCCGACGAACAGCCTCGTCTATTACCAATACGGCCCGCTGCTGAAGGCGTTCTCCGATCTGGCGGGCGAGGCGGCGCGCGGCGTGCTGACCTCCTCGGTGATCGGCATCCTGCCCGACGAGATGGGCAACGCCTTCCGCCAGACCTATCAGGAGAAGTTCGGCGCCACCGCCGAGGCCGATCCCGGCGCCTCGACCTATTCCGAGATGTATCACTACGCCATCGCCGCCGCGCTGGCCGGCGGCGCGGGCGAGCCGGGCAATATCGAGCAGAACCGCAAGATCGCCGCCAACCTGCGCCGCTTCACCTATCGCGCGCCCTTCGGCACGCTGCGCTACGACCCGCGGTTCAACGCCGCGATCCCCTATCCCACGCTGTCGAACGACCCCTCGCTCGCCATGCCGCACCTGCTTTACCAGGTGAAGGACCCGGCGGCGGCGGTGCCCAAGAAGCTGATCTATCCCGAACCCTACAACGAGGCGGAGTTCGAGCTGCCGCCGTGGTTCAAATGACCCGCGCCGCGCCAGTGACAGGACCGGACAGATGACCGACATCCTCGTGACGGCGCTCGCGCTCGGGGCGCTCTATGCCTCGGGCGCGGTGGCGCTCGCCCTGATCTGGGGCACCATCGGAATGCTCAACCTCGCCCATGGCGCCTTCATCACGGCGGGGGCCTATGCCTCGCTTCTGGCGGTGCGCGACCTGGGCTTTCCCTGGTGGTCCGGCATCCTCGCCGGTGCCGCCGGCGGCGCCGCGATGGGGGCGCTGATCCATCTGCTGCTGGTTTCCCGCGTGTTCGGGAAGCCGAATTTCGAGATCAACATCATCATCCTGACCATGGCCGCCGCGACGATCATCGTCGATCTGATCAACAACGTGATCGGCCCGGCCACCGCGCGCCAGCCCTTCGCGCTGGAGGGGCGGGTGGCGCTGGGCGGCACTTCGCTCGCGTTGCAGACGGTGATGATGGCGGCGATCTGCCTCGGGCTGGCCATCGGGCTGGGGCAATTGCTGAAACATACCGCGCTGGGCCGTTCGATCAACGCGGTGGCGCAGGAGCCGACGGCGGCCCGGCTGAACGGGCTGTCGGTGGGCGGGGTGGTGCGCAAGGTGATGATGCTGTCGGGCGCGGTCGCCGGGGTGTCGGGCGTGCTGGTCACCCACAGCACCGCCGTCTATCCGACCGTGGGGCAGGACCCGCTGCTGAAATCGCTGATCGTCTGCGTGATCGGCGGGCTCGGCAGCATTCCGGGCGCGGTGGCGGCGGCCTTCCTGCTCGCGCTGCTGGAGACGCTGGCCCAGTTCGGGCTCGGCACCAAATGGGGCAATCCGGTGCTGCTGATCGCCGTGGTCGCGGTGCTGGTGCTGCGTCCGAACGGGCTGCTGGGCAGCCGCGACATCGCGAGGAACTGAGATGACGGCGCTTTCCCCACAACGGCAGGACTACGCGCTGCTGGGCCTTTTCCTCGCGGCGATGCTGATGGCGCTGGCCTTCGCGCCTTCCAACTACCTGCTCGGCCAGGCGGTGCTCTATCTGATCTGGGCGGCGGTGGTGTCGCAATGGAACCTGGTGCTTGGCGTCGCCGGGATCATGTCGATCGGCCATCTGGCGCTGTTCGCGGCGGGGGGCTACGGCGTGGCGCTGCTGGGCCTTTATTTCGGCGTCTCGCCCTGGTTCGCGCTGCCCGTGGCGGGGCTGGCGGGGTTTCTGGTGGCGCTCTTCATGGGGCTGGCCACGCTGAGGCTGCGCGGCGCCTATACGGTGGTGGTGACGCTCGCCATCGCCATGGTGATGTATCAGTTGATCGTCACCGATGTGGAGTGCTTCCGCAAGACCGCGACCGCCTGCTATTCGCTGACCGGCGGCGCGCGCGGGCTGACCCGCTACGGCGATTTCGGCTTCACCGCGCTGTTCGGCAGCGGCCGGGCGGCGACCGGCAACTATCTGCTGGCGCTGGCGCTTCTGGGCCTGTGCATGGCGGCGGCGATCACCGTGGCGCACAGCCCCTATGGCCGGGCCTTCCAGGCGCTGCGCGACAACGAGCCCGCCTCGCAGGCGCGCGGCATCCGCATCGAGAAGTTCCAGCTCATCGTCTTCGCCGCCTCGGGCCTGCTCACCGGGCTCGCCGGCGGCGTCTATGCCGGGACGCAACGCACCTTCGGGCCGCAGGTGCTGGAATTTCCGACATTGCTGTTCCTGCTGTCGATCATGATCGTCGGCGGGCGCGGCCATGTCTGGGGTCCGGTGCTGGGCACCATCTGTCTCGCCCTGGTGCGCGAGGGGCTGTCGGGCTTCGCCCAGTGGCAGAACACCATCTACGCGGTTCTGCTGATCGTCATCCTGATCGCCGCGCCCGAGGGGCTGGCCGGGGCCCTGGGCCGCGCCGTCTCGCGGCTGCGCGACCGCAGGCCGGAGGTGCCCGCATGACCCACGCGCTGGAAATCCGCAACCTGACCAAGCTCTACGGCGCGATGCCCGCCCTGAACGACCTGAGCTTCGAGGTGCATCGGGACGAGATCCTCGGCATTTCCGGGCCGAACGGCGCGGGCAAGACCACGCTTTTCGACGTGATCTCGGGCCTTGCCGCGCCGAGCGCGGGGCGCATCGCCCTTTTCGGCGAGGACATCACCGGGCGGCGGGCCGACGAGATCTGCCATCTGGGGCTGGCGCGCACCTTCCAGCTCAACGCCGTCTTCGATTCGATGACGGTGGAGCAGAACCTGCTGACCACCGCCTATTTCGGCCGGCACAACCGGGTCTTCCCGGCGCTGCGCTTCGACCGGCAGGCGCGGCGCGATTGCGAGGAGGCGCTGGATCTGGTGGGCCTGGCCGCCCTGCGCCGCCGGCCCGCCGCGCAACTGACGGTGCTTCAGCGCAAGCTGCTGATGCTGGCGGGGGCCATCGCCACCGGCCCGCGCGTGCTGATGCTGGACGAGCCGGTGGGCGGGCTCAACCGCGACGAGATCGCGCAATGCGCCGAGGTGATCCGCCGCGTCAGGGCCGAGCGCGGGCTGACCATCGTGCTGATCGAACATGTGATGAGCTTCGTCACCGCGCTGGCCGACCGGGTGATGGTGCTGCATCACGGCGCCAAGCTCTACGAGGGCGGCGTCGAGGGCATGATGCGCAGCGCCGAGGTCGTCTCGGCCTATCTCGGCGCCTCGGGGCTGAAGGCGCTGCAACATGCGCAGGAGGAGAGAGATCATGTCGGCGCGGCTTGAGGTCGAGGGGCTTTCGGCCGATTACGGCCGCGGCGCGGTGCTGGAGCGCGTATCGCTGAAGGTGGGCGCGGCGCAGGTCTCGGGCATCGTCGGGCCGAACGGCAATGGCAAGACCACGCTCCTGCGGGCGATTTCCGGGCTGATGCCGAACATGACCGGCGCGATCCGGCTGGACGGCGAGCGGATCGACCGGCTGGCGCCCGAACGGATCGCGCGGCGCGGCGTGGTGCATGTGCCGCAGGGCGATCTGATCTACCGGCGGATGTCGGTGCGCGACAACCTGCTGGTCGGCGCCTCGACCAATCCGTCGCGCGCGGTGACCGAGGACCGGCTGGAGCATGTGCTGACGCTGTTTCCCCGCCTGCGCGAACGGCTGCCGCAGATCGCGAGTTCGCTGTCGGGCGGCGAGCGGCGGATGCTGGGCATCGGGCGCGGGCTGATGGCGCGCGACATGCGGCTTCTGATGCTGGACGAGCCTTCGCTGGGTCTTGCGCCGCTGATCATCGACCAGATCTATCAGGCCATCGCGGCGCTGGCGGCCGAGGGGCTGGCGATCCTGATCGTCGAGGAAAGCCTGGAGCGGATCTCGGCCACCGCCAGCCATCTGTCGCTGCTGACGCATGGCGAGGTGGTCTGGGCCGGCCCGCCCGCCGAGCTGGTCCAGAGCGATACGCTCGTCGAAACCTATATGGGGTTGTGACCATGGCACGCGCGCATTCCGCCCACTCTGCGGTTCCGGCGCTGCTTGCGGCGGTGTTGCTGAACGGGGTCGCCGGGCTTCTCTATGTCTGGAGCCTGTTCATCCTGCCACTGGAGGCTTCGCTCGGGGGCGACCGGGGGCGGCTGGGGCTGGTGCCGTCGCTGGCGCTGATCGCCTTCACCCTCGGCGTTTCGGTGCTGCCCCGGCTGGCGGCGCGGCTCGGCCGGCCGGGGGCGGCGGCGCTGGCGGTGGGGCTGATGGCGGGCGGGCATCTGGCCTTCGGCCTGTGGCCGTCCTGGCCGGCCTTGCTGGCGGGCTATGGCATCGCCTTCGGCACCGGATCGGGGCTGGCCTATGGTCTGGCGCTGGCGCTGGCCTCGGGGGTGCCGGCGGCGCTCCGGGCCAGGGGGATCGGGCTGGCGCTGGCGGCCTTCGCGCTGTCGGGCATCCTGCTGCCGGTGGTTCTGGGCGGCTGGATCGCCGCGACCGATCCGGCGCGGGCCTTCCTGCGCATCGGTCTGGCGGCGCTGCTGCCGGGCCTGTGCTGCCTGCCGCTGTTGCGGGCGGCGGCCCCGCCGGCGGCGGAGGCAGGCGCGGCGGGGCCGGTGCCGGCGCCCGACCGGCCGTTCTTCCTGCTGTCGG
>JBDHSR010000038.1:0-14617 GCA_039808305.1 Gemmobacter sp.
ACCGTCATGCCGCAGGACCTGATCAACGCCAAGCCGGCGGCGGCGGCGGTGCGCGAATTCTTCGGCTCCAGCCAGCTTTCGCAGTTCATGGACCAGACCAACCCGCTGTCTGAAGTGACGCACAAGCGGCGTCTTTCGGCGCTTGGGCCGGGCGGTCTGACCCGCGAACGCGCCGGCTTCGAGGTGCGCGACGTTCACCCGACCCATTACGGCCGGATGTGCCCCATCGAGACCCCCGAAGGCCAGAACATCGGCCTGATCAACAGCCTGGCGACCTTCGCCCGCGTGAACAAGTATGGCTTCATCGAAACCCCCTACCGCAAGGTGGTCGAGGGTGCGGTGACCGACGACGTGGTCTACATGTCCGCGACCGAGGAAATGCGCCACACCATCGCGCAGGCGAACGCGACGCTGGATCAGGACGGCAAGTTCGTGGACGAGCTGATCTCGACCCGTCAGGCGGGCGACTTCATGCTGAACCCGGTCGAGGCGGTGGACCTGATCGACGTGTCGCCGAAACAGCTTGTTTCGGTGGCGGCGGCGCTGATCCCCTTCCTTGAAAACGACGACGCCAACCGCGCGCTGATGGGCTCGAACATGCAGCGTCAGGCCGTGCCGCTGCTGCGGGCCGAGGCGCCCTTTGTCGGCACCGGCATGGAGGCGACCGTGGCCCGCGATTCCGGCGCCGCCATCATGGCCCGCCGGGGCGGTGTCATCGACCAGGTCGATGCGCAGCGTATCGTTATCCGCGCGACCGAGGATCTGGGCGCGGGCGACGCGGGCGTGGACATCTATCGTCTGCGCAAGTTCAAGCGCTCGAACCAGTCCTCGACCATCAACCAGCGTCCGCTGGTCAAGGTGGGCGAGCGGGTCGTCAAGGGTCAGGTCGTCGCCGACGGTCCCTCGACCGATCAGGGCGAACTGGCGATCGGCCGCAACGTGGTCGTGGCCTTCATGCCCTGGAACGGCTACAACTATGAGGACTCGATCCTGATTTCCGAGCGGATCCACCGCGACGACGTGTTCACCTCGATCCATATCGACGAATACGAAGTGGCGGCCCGCGACACGAAACTGGGGCCGGAAGAAATCACCCGCGACATCCCCAACGTCGGTGAAGAGGCGCTGCGCAACCTCGACGAGGCTGGCATCGTCTATATCGGCGCCGAGGTCGGTCCGGGCGACATTCTGGTTGGCAAGATCACGCCCAAGGGCGAAAGCCCGATGACGCCGGAAGAAAAGCTTCTGCGCGCCATCTTCGGCGAAAAGGCGTCCGACGTGCGCGATACCTCGCTGCGTCTGCCGCCGGGTGCTTACGGCACCATCGTCGAGGTCCGCGTGTTCAACCGCCACGGCGTCGACAAGGACGAACGGGCGCTGCAGATCGAGCGCGAGGAAGTCGAACGTCTGGCCCGCGACCGGGACGACGAGCTGGCCATCCTTGAGCGCAACATCTACGCGCGTCTCAAGTCGCTGATCATGGGCAAGGAAGTCGTCAAGGGGCCGAAAGGCGTCAAGGCCGGCATCCATGTCGATGAGGACGTTCTGGGCCAGCTGAGCCGCGGCCAGTGGTGGCAGCTTGCCGTCGCCGACGAGGACACCGCCAAGGAAGTCGAGGCGCTGAACCAGCAGTTCGACGCGCAGAAGCGTGCGCTGGACAACCGCTTTGACGACAAGGTGGAAAAGGTCCGTCAGGGCGACGACCTGCCTCCGGGCGTGATGAAGATGGTCAAGGTGTTCGTCGCCGTGAAGCGCAAGCTTCAGGCCGGGGACAAGATGGCCGGTCGTCACGGCAACAAGGGTGTGGTGTCCAAGGTCGTCCCGATCGAGGACATGCCCTTCCTGGCCGACGGCACGCCCGTCGACCTGGTGCTGAACCCGCTGGGCGTGCCGTCGCGCATGAACGTCGGTCAGATCCTTGAAACCCACATGGGCTGGGCATCGCGCGGCCTGGGCATCAAGATCGACGAGGCGTTGCAGGACTATCGCCGCAATGGCGACATGACCCCCGTGCGCGAGGCGATGCGGAACGGCTACGGCGACGAGTTCTATGCCGAGACCTTCGAGGGCCTCGATGACGACGTGCTGATCGAACACGCCAATGCCGTGCGCGGCGGCGTTCCGATCTCGACGCCGGTCTTCGACGGCGCCAAGGAGGCGGACGTGAACGACGCGCTGAAGCGTGCCGGTTTCGACACCTCGGGCCAGTCCATCGTCTTCGACGGCCGCTCGGGCGAGCAGTTCGCGCGTCCGGTCACCGTCGGCATGAAATACGTCCTGAAGCTGCATCACCTTGTCGACGACAAGATGCATGCGCGCTCGACCGGGCCGTACTCGCTGGTCACGCAGCAGCCGCTGGGTGGTAAGGCGCAGTTCGGCGGTCAGCGTCTGGGTGAGATGGAGGTCTGGGCGCTGGAAGCCTATGGCGCCGCCTATACCCTGCAAGAGATGCTGACGGTCAAGTCGGACGACGTGGCCGGCCGGACCAAGGTCTATGAAAGCATCGTCAAGGGCGAGGACAACTTCGAGGCCGGCGTGCCGGAATCGTTCAACGTGCTGGTCAAGGAGGTCCGGGGTCTGGGCCTCAACATGGAACTCCTGGATGCGGAGGATGAGGAGTGAAAAATCTCAGTGATGGGATGGGCTATCGCAGGTCTGGCCGCCATTTTCACCGCATGGTTCTTCGCGAATATGTGGGTGTTCTACCGGAGCGTGCGGCTGTACGACGAGCACCGAGTTCCAATGGTTCCACCGAGGCTGGGGTTCTACCCGCCTTGGTGGAGGTGGAAGTACTTCACACGCGCATTCGTTCTTCGCAGAGCGGTGTTGATCGCTGTTCATTTCGGAATAACGGCGTTCTGCCTATGGCTGGCCTCGCTAGTCATTTGACGCCAACCGGATGTCAGATTGGATATTAAGATGAACCAGGAACTTGCCACCAATCCGCTGAACCCGCTGGCCCAGCCGCGGCAGTTCGACGAAATCAAGATCTCGCTGGCCTCGCCGGAAGAAATTCTGGCCTGGTCCTATGGCGAGGTGAAGAAGCCCGAAACCATCAACTACCGCACGTTCAAGCCGGAACGTGACGGTCTGTTCTGCGCGCGCATCTTTGGCCCGATCAAGGACTACGAATGCCTGTGCGGCAAATACAAGCGCATGAAGTATCGCGGCCTCGTCTGCGAGAAATGCGGCGTGGAAGTCACGCTGCAAAAGGTCCGGCGCGAGCGTATGGGCCATATCGAACTGGCCGCGCCCGTCGCGCATATCTGGTTTCTGAAGTCGCTGCCCTCGCGCATCGGCCTGATGCTGGACATGACGCTGCGCGATCTTGAGCGCATCCTTTACTTTGAAAACTACGTCGTCATCGAGCCGGGTCTGACCGACCTGACCTATGGTCAGCTGATGACCGAGGAAGAATATATCGACGCGCAGGACCAGTATGGCGCCGACGCCTTCACCGCCAATATCGGCGCCGAGGCGATCCGCGAAATGCTGGCCAATATCGATCTGGCCGCCACCGCCGAACAGCTTCGCGAAGAGCTGAAAGAGGCGACGGGCGAACTGAAGCCGAAGAAGATCATCAAGCGCCTGAAGATCGTCGAAAGCTTCCTGGAATCGGGCAACCGTCCCGAATGGATGGTGCTGACCGTGATCCCGGTCATTCCGCCGGAACTGCGCCCGCTGGTTCCGCTGGATGGCGGCCGCTTCGCGACCTCGGACCTGAACGACCTTTACCGCCGCGTCATCAACCGCAACAACCGCCTGAAGCGCCTGATCGAGCTTCGTGCGCCCGATATCATCGTGCGCAACGAAAAGCGGATGCTGCAGGAATCGGTCGATGCGCTGTTCGACAACGGCCGCCGCGGCCGCGTCATCACCGGCAACAACAAGCGTCCGCTGAAATCGCTGTCGGACATGCTGAAGGGCAAGCAGGGCCGCTTCCGCCAGAACCTTCTGGGGAAACGGGTCGACTTCTCGGGTCGTTCGGTCATCGTGACCGGCCCGGAACTGAAGCTGCACCAGTGCGGCCTGCCCAAGAAGATGGCCCTGGAACTGTTCAAGCCGTTCATCTATTCGCGGCTTGAGGCGAAGGGGCTTTCCAGCACCGTCAAGCAGGCGAAGAAGCTGGTCGAGAAAGAGCGCCCCGAAGTCTGGGACATCCTTGACGAGGTGATCCGCGAACATCCGGTCCTGCTGAACCGCGCGCCGACGCTGCACCGTCTGGGCATCCAGGCGTTCGAGCCGATCCTGATCGAGGGCAAGGCGATCCAGCTTCACCCGCTGGTCTGCTCGGCCTTCAACGCCGACTTCGACGGCGACCAGATGGCGGTTCACGTTCCCCTCTCGCTGGAAGCCCAGCTCGAGGCGCGCGTGTTGATGATGTCGACGAACAACGTGCTGTCGCCCGCCAACGGCGCGCCGATCATCGTGCCGTCGCAGGACATGGTTCTGGGCCTCTACTACGTCACCATGGAACGCAAGGGCATGGTCGGCGAGGGCAAGATCTTCCGCGACATCGAGGAAGTGGAACATGCGCTCTCTGCCGGCGCGGTGCATCTGCACGCCCGGATCCAGGCCCGCCTGCGGCAGGTCGATGACGAGGGCAACATCGTCTGGAAGCGCTACGAGACCACGCCGGGCCGGCTGCGGCTGGGCAACCTGCTGCCGCTCAACGCCAAGGCGCCCTTCGAGCTGGTGAACCGCCTGCTGCGCAAGAAGGACGTGCAGACCGTCATCGACACCGTCTACCGCTACTGCGGCCAGAAGGAATCGGTGATCTTCTGCGACCAGATCATGGGCCTCGGCTTCCGCGAGGCGTTCCGCGCCGGCATCTCCTTCGGCAAGGACGACATGCTGATCCCCGACACCAAATGGGACATCGTGAACGAGGTCCGCGACCAGGTGAAGGAATTCGAACAGCAATACATGGACGGCCTGATCACCCAGGGTGAGAAATACAACAAGGTCGTCGATGCCTGGTCGAAATGCTCCGACAAGGTGGCGGGCGAGATGATGGCTGAGATCTCGGCGGTCCGCTATGACGACGCGGGCGCCGAGAAGGAGCCGAACTCGGTCTACATGATGTCCCACTCCGGGGCGCGGGGCTCGCCGGCGCAGATGAAGCAGCTCGGCGGGATGCGCGGCCTGATGGCCAAGCCCTCGGGCGAGATCATCGAGACGCCGATCATCTCGAACTTCAAGGAGGGTCTGACCGTTCTCGAATACTTCAACTCGACCCACGGCGCCCGCAAGGGCCTCGCGGATACCGCGTTGAAGACCGCGAACTCGGGCTATCTGACCCGCCGTCTGGTCGACGTGGCGCAGGACTGCATCGTGCGCAGCCACGATTGCGGCACCGAACGCGCGATCAAGGTGATGAATGCGGTGAAGGACGGCGAGATGGTCGCCTCCATCGCCGAGCGGGCGCTCGGGCGCGTGGCGGCGGATGACATCCTGGTGCCGGGCACCGAGGAGGTCATCGTGCGCAAGGGCGAGATCATCGACGAGCGCAAGGCCGACGCGATGCACGGCCACGGCGTGCAGGTGGCCCGCATCCGCAGCCCGCTGACCTGCGAGGCCGAGGAGGGCGTCTGCGCCATGTGCTATGGCCGCGACCTCGCGCGCGGCACGCTGGTCAACCAGGGCGAGGCGGTGGGGATCATCGCCGCGCAGTCGATCGGCGAGCCGGGCACCCAGCTCACCATGCGGACCTTCCACATCGGGGGCATCGCGCAGGGCGGTCAGCAGAGCTTCCTCGAAGCCTCGCAAGAGGGCAAGATCGAGTTCCGCAACCCGAACCTGCTGGCCAATGCCAATGGCGAGCAGATCGTCATGGGCCGCAACATGGCCATCGCCATCATCGACGAGGCCGGGCAGGAACGCGCGGTCCACAAGGTCGGCTATGGTGCCAAGGTCCATGCGAAGGAAGGCGCGGTGGTGAAACGCGGCGCCAAGCTGTTCGAATGGGACCCCTATACCCTGCCGATCATCGCCGAGAAGGCGGGTGTGGCGAAGTTCGTCGATCTGGTCTCGGGCATCTCGGTGCGCGAGGAGACCGACGAGGCGACCGGCATGACCCAGAAGATCGTGTCCGACTGGCGCTCGGCGCCCAAGGGCTCGGATCTGAAGCCGGAAGTCATCATCATGAACCCGGAGACGGGCGAGCCGATGCGCAACGATCAGGGCAACCCGATCACCTATCCGATGTCGGTGGACGCGATCCTGTCCATCGAGGACGGGCAGGAGCTGAAGGCCGGCGACGTGGTGGCGCGTATCCCGCGCGAGGGGGCCAAGACCAAGGACATCACCGGGGGTCTGCCCCGCGTGGCGGAACTGTTCGAGGCGCGCCGTCCGAAGGACCACGCGATCATCGCCGAGACCGACGGCTATGTGCGCTTCGGCAAGGACTACAAGTCCAAGCGCCGCATCACGGTGGAGCCGGTGGACGAGACCTTGCAGCCGATGGAATACATGATCCCGAAAGGGAAGCATATTCCGGTGCAGGAAGGCGACTTCGTGCAGCGCGGCGACTACATCATGGACGGCAACCCCGCGCCGCATGACATCCTGCGCATCATGGGTGTCGAGGCGCTGGCGAACTACATGATCGACGAGGTGCAGGATGTGTATCGTCTGCAAGGCGTGCGCATCAACGACAAGCACATCGAGGTGATCGTGCGCCAGATGCTCCAGAAATACGAGATTCTGGACTCGGGCGAGACGACGCTCCTGAAGGGCGAGCATGTCGACAAGGCGGAGCTGGACGAGGTGAACGAGAAGGCGCGCGCCCATGGCCTGCGCGAGGCGCATGCCGAGCCGATCCTGCTCGGCATCACCAAGGCGTCGTTGCAGACCCGCAGCTTCATCTCGGCCGCCTCCTTCCAGGAGACGACGCGGGTGCTGACCGAGGCCTCGGTGCAGGGCAAGCGCGACAAGCTGGTCGGCCTGAAGGAGAACGTCATCGTCGGCCGCCTGATCCCGGCCGGCACCGGCGGGGCGACCAGCCGCGTGAAGAAGATCGCGCATGACCGCGACCATGACGTGATCGAGGCGCGCCGCACCGCCGCCGAGAGCGCGGCGCAACTCGCCGCCCCCGGCTTCGAGGTGATGGAGGACGAGAGCGACAGCGGTCTGGTCGATACGGTCGAAAGCCGCGATTGATCGCCCGACAGCACAGGAACAGCCCCCGCCGCCGCGCGGGGGCTGTTTCGTTTTGACAGCGCCGCGCCGCGCGGCGATGCTGCCCCGGAAGGGATATGCGGATGGCAGTGAAATTTCGGAACCAGATCATCGGGCTGATGCGGTTTTCCTATCCGTCCAAGGGCGGTTTCGTGAAATCCGGCGAGGCGGAGGCGGAGGTGGACACCAGCCGTCTCTACGATCCCGCCCGGCTGGAGCGGCGCTTCCATCTGTTCGAAAACCTCACGATGCCCTCGCTCCTGGCGCAGTCCGACCAGGATTTCCGCATGGTCTTTCTGATCGGCCGCGACCTGCCGACATCCTGGCGCGACCGGCTGAACGATGCGATCGGGCCGCTGAAGGGCGCGCGGGTGGTCGCGCTGGTCTCGTTGCCGCATTACCTCGCGGTGCGGCGCGCCTTCGCCATGGCCGCGCCGGAGAAGGCGACCCATGTCACCGGCTTCCGGCTGGACGACGACGACGCGCTGGACCGCGACCACATCGCGCGGATGCGCGCCACGGTCGAGGCGCTGGCGCCCGTCGCCGGGCTGGAGACGCCGCTGGTGACCGGCAGCAATCGCGGCTTCTTCCTGGAACGCAAGCCCGAGGGGAACGAGCTCTACGAGGTGGTGGAGAAATCGCCCATCGGCCTCGGCCTCGCCATGACGACGCCGGCGGGATCGAGCGAGAATGTCTTCCGCCGCAACCACCGCTTCTGCGCGCAGTTCTACAGCACCTATACCGACGCGACCCAGCCCGCCTTCATCCGCACCGTCCATGCCGACAATGACAGCGATCCCCATGCCTCGGGCCGGATCGAGCGGGTGGACTGGGCGGAGGCCGCGCCGGTGCTGGAAAGCCGCTTTCCCTTCACCGCCGAGGCGTTGCGACGGCTCTGAGCCTCTGGCCGCGGCGCGGGGCTTCTGCTAGCGCTGGGGCAGGGGGAGGGCCGGGAATGGCGATGTCCGACAATGCGCGCGGGGCGGTGTTGATGAACGCCGCCATGCTGGCCTTCACGCTGAACGACACCTGCATGAAGGCGGTGACGGAAAGCCTGCCGCTGTTCCAGTCGATCTTCCTGCGCGGGGTGCTGACCACGCTGGCGCTGCTCGGCATCGGTCTGGCGCGTGGCGGGGTGCGGTTCCGGCTGGCGGGCCATGACGCGCGGATGGTGGGCTTGCGCACCCTGGCCGAGGTTCTCGCCACCATCACCTTCCTCGTCGCGCTGACGAAAATGCCGCTCGCCACGCTGTCGGCCATCATGCAGTCGCTGCCGCTGGCGGTCACGCTGGCCGCGGCGCTGGTGTTCCGCGATCCGATCGGCTGGCGGCGGCTCATGGCCATCGCGGTCGGCTTCGTGGGGGTTCTGCTCATCATCCGGCCGGGCACCGAGGGCTTCGACCGCTGGTCGGTGCTGGGGCTGGTCTCGGTCGGCTGCGTCGTGGTGCGCGATCTCTCGACCCGGAAGCTCAGCGCCGCCATCCCCTCGGCCACGGTGGCGATCTGGGCCGGGGCGGGGGTGACGGCGCTGGGGTTCGCCGGACTGCTCTGGGAGGGATGGCAGCCGCTTGGCGGGCGCGAGGCGCTGCTGATCCTCGGCGCCTCGGCCAATCTCATCGTCGGCTACCTGACCGCCGTCATGGTGATGCGGGTGGGCGACATCGGCTTCATCGCGCCCTTCCGCTACATGGCGCTGTTCTGGGCGATCCTGCTCGGCTTCGCGATCTTCGGCACGCTGCCGGACGGCTGGACGCTGATCGGCGCGGCCATCGTGGTGGCGACCGGCCTCTTCACCCTCTGGCGCGAGCGGCGGCTGCGCTGAGCGATTGTTTCCTCGCTTCGGTTGCATTTCGGCCGCAATCGGCCTTCATCATGGTCGCATGAGCAGCTTGCCCTTTCTGACATCCTCCCGCGGGAGGCTTCTCCGCTTCGCCCTGCTGTTCGGCGGGGAGCTTGCCATTCTGGCGGTGATCTACCAGTTCCACGCCGAGATCGACTGCCAGCAGACCGGCTCCGTGCTGTTCTGCCGCTTCCTGCGCAGCCTGGTGGCGCGCGGGCTGGTGGTGCTGGCGGTGATCTGGCTGCTGTTGCAGGCGCGGCCGCAGCTTCTGGCCCGGCTGGCCGAGCATGTCCGGCCCGCCGCGCGCGCCGGATGGAGCCTGCTGCATCTCGCGGGGCTCGGGCTTCTGCTCCTGCCGGTGGCGCTGGCGCCGGGCGGCGATCTGGGCGCGATCTTCGGCTGGGCGGTCTGGCTGCTGGCGGCGGGGGCGATCTGCGCCGCGTTCGGGGCGCTTCTGTGGCTCGCGCCGCTGCGGGCCTGGTCGGATCTGCTGTTCCAGGATCGCGGCGCGCCGGTCATCGCGCTGATCCTCGCCGCGCTGCTGCCCGATCTGGCGGAGATGGCGCAACCGATCTGGGAATGGCGCGGCCCGACCGAGGCGACCTTCGACGCCGTCCATGCCTTCCTGTCGGTCTTTTCGTCCGATGTGCGGGTGCGGCCGGAGGAGAACATCATCGGCTATCCCGAGTTCAGCGTCTATATCGCGCAGGCCTGTTCGGGGGTGGAGGGGATCGCCCTCGTCGGGGCCTTCACCCTGATCTACGGCATGATCTTCCGCCGCACGGTGCGGCTGCCGCTGCTCTTCGCGGTGGTGCTGCCGGCGGCGATGGCGCTGAGCTGGCTGTTCAACGTGGTGCGGGTGGGGACGCTGATCCTGATCGGCCGCCATGTCTCGCCCGACCTCGCGGTGAACGGTTTCCATTCCTATGCCGGCTGGGTGTTCTTCACCATCCTCGCGCTGCTCATCGTCACGGTGGTGCAGGCGAGCCCCTGGCTGCATCGCGAGCCGCTGGGCCCGGTGGCGGGACCCGAATTGCGGCGCGATCCGGTGGCGGCGATGCTGCTGCCCTTCGCCGCCTTCATGGCGGCGAGCCTGCTGACCCATGCCTTCTTCCCGCATCCGGAGATCGGCTATCCGATCCGGGTGCTGGCGATGCTGGCCGCGCTCTGGCCGTTCCGCCAGCTCTATCTCGGCATGGGCTGGACGCTGGACGGGGTGGCGATCCTCGCCGGTCTGGCGGTGGGGCTCGGCTGGCTCTGGTTCGATCCGGCCGATCCGGCGGCGGGGATGGAGCTCGCCGCCGCGCTCGGCGGCTTGCCGGGCTGGGCATTGGCGGTCTGGATCGTGGCCCGGCTGGCGGGAACCACCCTGCTGGTGCCGCTGGTGGAGGAGCTGTTCTTCCGGGGCTATCTGCTGTTGCACATGCCGAAACAGTCGCCGGTGCCGCGGATCGCCGCCCTCATCCTGTCGACGGTCTGCTTCGCCGCGCTGCACGGGCGCTGGGTCGCGGCCGGGGTTGCGGGGCTGCTCTTCGGGCTGGTCGCGCTGCGTGGCGGGCGCGTCGCCTCAGCGGTGCAGGCGCATATGGCGGCGAATGTCGTGGTGGCGGCCTGGGCCTTCATCACCAGCGACTTCGCCCGGATATGAAAAAGCGGGGCGCCCTTGCCGGTGGCCCCGCATTCCCATGCCGATCCGTCGGGCTCAGGCCGCGCGACGGCGGCGACGCTCCCAGACGAACAGGGTGACGACGGTGACGGCGGCGATCGCCAGCAGGCCGGCCGAGGCGTCGATCTCGGGAACGGTGGACGGCGGATTGGTGCTGCCGCCGCCGGAGCCACCGCCGGTCCCGAGGCAGTTCCAGGGCCGCCAGATCGAGCAGCCGGAGCTGTAGGACTGGGCCAGAGCCGTTCCGGCGGAAGCGACGAGGCCCGCCACGCCAGCCGCCGCAGAGGTGAGGAGGGTTTTCATGAAAATCTCCGATGGGTTCCTAAGTCCCGGCAGAATGTCACCGCGGCAAGGGAATCTCCAGAAAAACCTTCACTTGGCCTTAATTTCGTCTATTTTCCATAAGCCGCCGAACGCAATTTGCGGATGCGGCAAAGATTGTTGCGCAGGGGCGAACAGCCGCCATCCGATTGCCGGGATGGAGAGATTCGCCGCGCGTCCCGTCCCGGCGGCGTCCGGGGGCCAGTGTTGACAATCGCGGCGACTCCCCCTATACGCCCGCTCACCCCGACCTGTGCCCCGCGCAGGGCGGAGTACCGTAATGGATGTGGTCACGATCCGGGCGCAGGCTCCGATCCTCTGGAATTCCACCGCTTCGACCTCCGCAAAAGGGGAGCGATGCGGTTTTCGTGTTTTGCGGACGCGCAGGGCACATGGCGAAGACATGCCCCCGGAAACGCCGTTGACGAGCGGTGATTGAACGGGTTGCAAGATAGAGGCTAATTTAATGCCGACGATCCAACAGCTGATCCGCAAGCCGCGGGAAGCACGGAAGACGCGGTCCAAGTCGCAGCACCTGGAATCGTGCCCGCAGAAACGTGGTGTCTGCACCCGCGTCTACACCACGACCCCGAAGAAGCCGAACTCCGCTATGCGTAAGGTCGCCAAGGTGCGTCTGACCAACGGGTTCGAGGTGATCAGCTACATCCCCGGCGAGAAGCACAACCTGCAGGAGCACTCCGTCGTGCTCATCCGCGGCGGCCGCGTGAAAGACCTTCCGGGTGTGCGTTACCACATCCTGCGCGGCGTTCTGGATACCCAGGGCGTCAAAGACCGTCGTCAACGCCGTTCGAAATACGGCGCGAAGCGTCCGAAGTGAGGAACTGAGAGATGTCCCGTCGTCACGCCGCCGAAAAGCGCGAAGTGCTCCCCGACGCCAAATATGGCGACCGCGTGCTGAGCAAGTTCATGAACAACCTGATGGTCGATGGCAAGAAATCCATCGCCGAATCGATCGTCTACGGCGCCCTGGAGCGCATGGAGAAGCGCCTGAAGCGCGAGCCCGTGCAGGCTTTCCACGAAGCGCTGGACAATGTGAAGCCGGCCGTCGAGGTCCGTTCCCGCCGTGTGGGCGGTGCGACCTACCAGGTTCCGGTCGAGGTGCGCGTCGAGCGCCGTGAGGCCCTGGCGATCCGCTGGGTCATCACCGCCGCCCGCAAGCGCAACGAGCATACCATGGAAGAACGTCTGGCCGCCGAACTGGCTGACGCGGTGAACAACCGCGGCACCGCCGTGAAGAAGCGCGAAGACACCCACAAGATGGCGGACGCGAACAAGGCGTTCAGCCATTACCGCTGGTAAGAGGGCAGAATGGCACGCGAGTATCCGCTGAACCTCTACCGCAACTTCGGCATCATGGCGCATATCGACGCGGGCAAGACCACGACGACCGAGCGCATCCTGTTCTACACCGGCAAGAACCACAAGATGGGCGAGACGCATGACGGCGCCTCGACCATGGACTGGATGGAGCAGGAGCAGGAGCGGGGGATCACCATCACCTCCGCCGCCACCACGACCTTCTGGGAAAAGACCTACGACGGGAAAGAGCCGATCTCGGCCAAGCACCGTTTCAACATCATCGACACCCCCGGCCACGTCGACTTCACCATCGAAGTCGAGCGTTCGCTGGCGGTGCTCGACGGTGCGGTCTGCCTGCTGGACGGCAATGCCGGCGTGGAGCCGCAGACCGAGACGGTGTGGCGTCAGGCCGACCGCTACAAGGTGCCGCGCATCGTGTTCGTCAACAAGATGGACAAGATCGGCGCCGACTTCCAGAAATGCCTCGACATGATCAAGGACCGCACCGGCGCCACCCCGGCCCCGGTCGCGTTCCCGATCGGCGCCGAGGACAAGCTGGAAGGCATCGTCGACCTGGTGACGATGGAAGAGTGGATCTGGGACGGCGACGATGTCGGCGCCTCCTGGCGTCACGCGCCGATCCGCGCCGACCTGAAGGACGAGGCCGAAACCCGCCGCGCCACCCTGATCGAACTCGCTGTCGAGCAGGACGATGCCGCGATGGAAGCCTATCTGGAAGGCACCGAGCCGGATGTGGACACGCTGCGCGCGCTGATCCGCAAGGGCACGCTGGCCATGGCCTTCGTGCCGGTTCTTGGCGGCTCGGCCTTCAAGAACAAGGGCGTGCAGCCGCTGCTGAACGCCGTGGTCGACTATCTGCCTTGCCCGCTCGACATCCCGCCCTATGTCGGCTTCGCGCCGGGCGACGAGACCGAGACCCGCAACATCGAGCGCAAGCCCGATGACGCGGACCCGTTCTCGGCGCTGGCCTTCAAGATCATGAACGACCCCTTCGTCGGCTCGCTGACCTTCACCCGGCTCTATTCGGGCGTCCTGAAAAAGGGCGATTCGATGATGAACGCCACGAAGGGCAAGCGCGAGCGCGTCGGCCGCATGATGATGATGCACGCCATCCAGCGTGAGGAGATCGACGAGGCTTTCGCCGGCGACATCATCGCGCTGGCCGGCCTGAAGGAGACCACCACCGGGGATACCCTGTGCGATCCGGCCAAGCCGGTCGTGCTGGAAACCATGACCTTCCCCGAGCCGGTGATCGAGATCGCCGTCGAGCCGAAATCGAAGGCCGACCAGGAGAAGATGGGCATCGCGCTGGCGCGTCTGGCGGCCGAAGACCCGTCGTTCCGGGTCGAGACCAACTTCGAATCCGGCCAGACCATCATGAAGGGCATGGGCGAACTTCACCTCGACATCCTCGTGGATCGCATGCGCCGCGAGTTCAAGGTCGAGGCGAATATCGGCGCCCCGCAGGTGGCCTATCGCGAAACCATCTCGCAACCGCACGAGATCGACTACACGCACAAGAAA
The DNA here is from genome assembly GCA_039808305.1 of Gemmobacter sp. GTDB lineage: Bacteria > Pseudomonadota > Alphaproteobacteria > Rhodobacterales > Rhodobacteraceae > Gemmobacter. Next base: position 13,872 of record JBDHSR010000038.1, read on the forward strand.
CAGACCGGCGGGACCGGCCAGTTCGCGCGCGTGAAGCTCCAGATCTCGCCGACCGAACCGGGCGAAGGCTATTCGTTCGAATCGAAGATCGTCGGCGGCGCGGTGCCGAAGGAATACATCCCCGGCGTCGAGAAGGGCATCAAGTCGGTCATGGATTCCGGTCCGCTGGCGGGCTTCCCGGTGATCGACTTCAAGGTGGCGCTGGTCGACGGCGCGTTCCACGATGTCGACTCGTCGGTCCTGGCCTTCGAGATCGCGTCCCGTGCGGCGATGCGCGAGGGTCTGAAGAAGGCCGGCGCCAAGCTGCTCGAGCCGATCATGAAGGTCGAGGTGGTGACGCCGGAGGAATATACCGGCTCCATCATCGGCGACCTGACCAGCCGTCGCGGCATGGTGCAGGGCCAGGATACCCGCGGCAATGCCAACGTGATCAACGCGATGGTGCCGCTGGCCAATATGTTCGGCTATATCAACAACCTGCGCTCGATGTCCTCGGGCCGCGCGGTGTTCACGATGCAGTTCGACCATTACGACGCCGTGCCGGAAAACATCTCGCAAGAGATCCAGAAGAAATACGCCTGACCGGTGTGGCGGGGGCAACCCCGCCCTACCACCCCGTAGGGTGCGCAGCCGCGCGCCGCATCGCAATGACATGAGGAGCTTGCCATTATGGCGAAGGCAAAGTTTGAACGTACGAAACCGCATGTGAACATCGGGACCATTGGTCACGTTGACCACGGGAAGAC
>JBDHSR010000039.1:0-14431 GCA_039808305.1 Gemmobacter sp.
CCACGGCGTGAACAGCCACCACATCGCCGAGGCCGCCTTCAAGGCGGTGGCGCGCGCGCTTCGCATGGCGGTGGAAACCGATCCGCGCAAGGCCGACGCCATCCCCTCGACCAAGGGCATGCTCTGAGCCGCGCCATTTTCTGTCTGCAAATATCCCCGCCGGAGGCTCCGCACCCTCCGCATTCGCAAGGCCGGAGGAAAGACCGATGCTGACCGTCCTCGTCGATTACGACAGCGGCAATCTCCATTCCGCCGAAAAGGCGTTCCAGCGCATGGCGGCCGAGACCGGGGGCGAGATCCTCGTAAGCGCGCGCCCCGAGGATGTCGCCCGCGCCGACCGCATCGTGCTGCCCGGCGACGGCGCCTTCCCGGCCTGCCGCCGCGCGCTCGGCCATCACGGCGGCCTCTTCGAGGCCATCGAAGAGGCGGTGCGGGCGAAGGGCCGCCCCTTCCTCGGCATCTGCGTCGGAATGCAGATGATGGCGACATGGGGCCGCGAATACGAGGATGTCCCCGGCTTCGACTGGATCGGCGGCGAGATCACCCGCATCGCCCCCGCTGAGCCGCATCTGAAAGTGCCGCATATGGGCTGGAACGATCTGGTGATCGACCATCCCCACCCGCTGCTCGACGGCATCGCCACCGGCGATCACGCCTATTTCGTCCATAGCTACGCCTTCCGCGTGGCGGATCCGGCCGAACGCCTCGCCCATGTCGATTACGGCGGCGAGATCACCGCGATCATCGGCGCGGGCAATATGGTCGGCACCCAGTTCCACCCCGAGAAATCGCAGGCGACCGGGCTGCGGCTGATCGGCAATTTCCTGCGCTGGGCGCCGTGACCGACCTGCCGGCGATCCTCGGCCGCATCGGCGCCGAGATGGCCGCCGCCCCCGACCGCGGCCGCGTCGCCGATTACATCCCCGAACTGGCCCGCGTCTCGCCCGACCATTTCGCCATGGCGGTCTGCACCGCCGCAGGCGAGACCTTCGCCACCGGCGAGGCCGACACGCCCTTCTCCATCCAGTCGGTCAGCAAGGTCTTCACCCTCGCCATCGCGCTCGGCCGCCTCGGCGACCAACTCTGGACCAGGGTCGGGCGCGAACCCTCGGGCCTCGCCTTCAACTCCATGGTCCAGCTCGAATACGAGAACGGCATCCCGCGCAATCCGTTCGTCAACGCCGGCGCTCTGGTGGTGACCGACGCCATCCTCGCCGGCAACCGGCCGCGCGAGGTGCTGGGCGAGATCCTGCGCTTCCTGCGCGAGGCGGCGGGGGATGACGACATCCATATCAACCGCGCCGTCGCCGCCTCGGAACAGGCGACCGGCCACCGCAATCTGGCGCTGGCGCATTTCCTGCGCGCCCATGGCAACCTGCTGCACGCGCCGGACCTGACCTGCGGCACCTATTTCCACCAATGCGCCATCGAGATGAGCACGCGCCAGCTCGCCCGCGCCGGGCGCTTCCTGATGGGCGCGCCCGGCCTGCCGCGCATGGTGGCGCCCTCGCGCACCCGGCGCATCAACGCGCTGATGATGACCTGCGGCCATTACGACGGCTCGGGCGATTTCGCCTATCGGGTGGGCCTGCCCGGCAAGTCCGGCGTCGGCGGCGGCATCCTCGTCGTGGCGCCGGGCCGCGCCTCCGTCGCGGTCTGGTCGCCGGGGCTGAACGCGCAGGGCAATTCGCAGCTCGGCACGCTGGCGGTGGAGCGGCTGGCCCGCGCCACCGGCTGGTCGGTCTTCGGCTGAGCCTATTTCACCCGCGTCCAGCTCTGCGACTTGCAGATCAGCCCGCCCGCCACGCAGCCCTTGAGCTGCATGGAATTGCCGGAAATCTGCATCTTGCCGGTATAGATCTTGTTGTTCGAGGGCCGCCAGACCTGCCCCTCATAGGCGCCGCCGCCGACCGGCACCATGTCGATGACGATCTGCTTGCCGGTATTGGGCGACTTGAACTCCGCCCCATCCTTGAAGGACTTGCTGATCACCCCGCAGAACGCCTGGCCGCAGGGCTTCATCGTGACATGGGCATAGGCCCCGGCATCCTCCTGCGTCTGCCAGACCCCCTCGGCCGGATCGGCCGCCGCCATGCCCGCCACCGAGGCGAACGCCATCGCCATCAGAACTCGCTTCATCGGGTCCTCCCTCCCCTTTTTGACAGACGGATCATCCGCCCGCGCCCCGTCTCGCGGCAAGCGTGACGTTACGGCCCGCGCAGGCCCCTTGCCGTCGCGTCGCCCCCATGCGAAACCCGCGCCCGTAGCGACCGGGAGCCGTGCAGATGATCCTCTACCCCGCCATCGACCTGAAAGACGGCCAATGCGTGCGCCTGCTGCGCGGCGAGATGTCGGCCGCCACCGTCTTCGGCGACGATCCCGCCGCGCAGGCCGCGAAGTTCGAGGCGGCGGGCTGCCGCTGGCTCCACCTCGTCGACCTGAACGGCGCCTTCGCCGGCCAGCCGGTGAACGCCGCGGCGGTCGAGGCGATCCTCGCCCGCGTCACCGTCCCCGCCCAGCTCGGCGGCGGCATCCGCGACATGGCGACCATCGCGATGTGGCTGGAAAAGGGCCTCGCCCGCGTCATCCTCGGCACCGTCGCCGTCGAGAACCCCGCGCTGGTGCGCGAGGCGGCGCGCGCCTTCCCCGGCCGCGTCGCCGTCGGCATCGACGCCCGCAAGGGCTTCGTCGCCACCAAGGGCTGGGCCGAGGAGACCGACGTGCAGGCCACCGACCTCGCCCGCAGCTTCGAGGATGCCGGCGTCGCCGCGATCATCTATACCGACATCGACCGCGACGGCGCCATGCAGGGCCCGAATATCGAGGCGACCGAGGCACTCGCCCGCGCCGTGACGATCCCGGTCATCGCCTCCGGCGGCGTCTCCCGCATGGCGGACCTGATCGCGCTGCGCGACACCGGCGTCATCGCCGGCGCCATCTCCGGCCGCGCGCTCTATGACGGCGCCATCGACCTGACTGAGGCGCTGAAAACTCTCGGCGCCTGATCCATTTTCTGTCCGGAAATATCCTCGGGGGGTGAGGCCGCAGGCCGAGGGGGGCAGACAGCCCCCCTTCCCCCACCCGCCGCCCCGCGCTAAGGTCCGCCCATGCTGAAGACCCGCATCATCCCCTGCCTCGACGTGGCCGATGGCCGCGTGGTGAAAGGCGTGAATTTCGTCAACCTGATCGACGCGGGCGACCCGGTGGAGGCCGCGCGCGCCTATGACGCCGCCGGCGCCGACGAGCTCTGTTTCCTCGACATCCACGCCACCCATGAAAATCGCGGCACGATGTTCGATCTGGTCACCCGCACCGCCGAGCAATGTTTCATGCCGCTGACCGTGGGCGGCGGGGTGCGGACGCATCACGACGTGCGGGCGCTGCTGCTGGCGGGGGCCGACAAGGTGTCCTTCAACTCCGCCGCCGTCGCCGATCCCGATGTGGTGGCCGAGGCGGCGGACCGGTTCGGCAGCCAGTGCATCGTCGTCGCCATCGACGCCAAGACCGTCGCCCCCGGCCGCTGGGAGATCTTCACCCATGGCGGGCGCAAGCCCACCGGCATCGACGCGGTGGAATTCGCCCGCACCGTCGCGGCGAAGGGCGCGGGCGAGATCCTGCTCACCTCGATGGATCGCGACGGCACGCGGGCCGGCTTCAACCTGCCGCTCACCCGCGCGATTTCCGATGCGGTGACGATCCCGGTGATCGCGAGTGGCGGTGTCGGCACGCTCGACCATCTGGTCGAGGGGGTGACCGAGGGCGGCGCCTCGGCGGTGCTCGCCGCCTCGATCTTCCATTTCGGCACCTTCACCATCGGCGAGGCCAAGGCCCATATGGCCGCCGCCGGCATCCCGGTGCGGCTGCAATGAGCGTGCTCCACGCCCTCGCCGCCACCATCGCCGCCCGCAAGGGCGCCGACCCCGACACCTCCTGGACCGCCAAGCTGCTGGCGAAAGGCCCCGAGAAATGCGCCGAGAAATTCGGCGAGGAGGCGGTGGAGGCGATCATCGAGGCGGTGAAGGGCGACCGCGCCCGCCTCACCTCCGAGGCGGCGGATGTGCTCTACCACCTCCTCGTCATGCTCGCCGCCCGCGACGTGACGCTGGCCGAGGTCGAGGCCGAACTCGCCCGCCGCGAGGGCACCTCCGGCATCGCCGAGAAAGCTGGCCGAAACTGATTCGTTGCGCTACCATCGCTCAAAAAAGGGCAGAAACGCCCTCCGGCAGGAACAGGCAGAGCGATGACGAAACAGGACCCCCATTTCCCCGACTGGCAATCCGCCATGGCGGCGCCGGACCCGCAGGCGCTTTCGCTGCGCGGCCTGCGCATTCCCCATGACCCCACCATCATCTCGGAGGCCGTGGCGCGCGCGATCCGGGACCGCCGCTACGAGCGCGAGGAGTTGAAGGGCGTCCGGCAGTTCCTCACCCCGCAGGACCGGGTGCTGGAGCTCGGCTCCGGCCTCGGCATCATGTCGGCCTTCATCCGCAAGCATATCGGGGTGGAGGCGGTGCTCTGCGTCGAGGGCAACCCGATGCTCTGCGCCTTCATCCGCCGGCTGCACGACCTGAACGGGATCACCGCGACCGAGATCCGCAACTGCATCGCGCTGAGCGGCGGCGAGGCCGGCGGCCCACGTCCCTTCTACCTGCGCGAGCCGTTCTGGTCGTCGTCGCTGGCCCGCCGGCCGGCCTTCCGGACCGAGGTGCCGGTGCCGGGCCTGCCGCTCGCCGATCTCTGCGCCGAGTTCCGCCCCACCGCGCTCATCGTCGACATCGAGGGCGGCGAGGCCGGGCTCTTCGAGGGAACCGACCTCCACGAGGTGCGGCATGTCTTTCTGGAGCTGCATACCCGCGCCATCGGGCTGGAGGGGGTGAAGGGCTGTTTCGACGCGCTGTCGCGGCTGGGCTTCGCCTATGAACAGAAGGTCAGCGGCGGCAGCACGGTGCTGTTCCGCAAGCTGGCCCCGGCCGGCCGCCGCACCCGCCGCCGCGCCGCGGCCTGATCCGGCCGCCCTCCCGCCCGTCAGGCACCGCGCAATGCCGCGACCAGCGCCGCCATGTCCTCCGGCAGGGGCGCCTCGAACCGCAGCGCCGCGCCGGTCACCGGATGCGTGAAGCCGAGGCTCGCCGCGTGCAGCGCCTGGCGGGGGAAGCCGTTCGCCAAGTCGGCCGCCGCCGCGTCCACCGCCTTCGCCGGCACCCTGCGCTTGCCGCCATAGGTCTGGTCGCCCAGCAGCCCATGCCCGGCATGGGCCATATGCACCCGGATCTGATGGGTCCGCCCGGTCTCCAGCCAGCATTCCACCAGGCTCGCCGCCTCGGGCGCGCCGAAGGCCTCCAGCACCCGCACCCGGGTCACCGCATGGCGCCCCTCGTTCCAGACCACCGCCTGCCGCTGCCGGTCGGTCCGGTGGCGCGCCAGATGGGTGGCGATGCGCAGGATGCCGCCCGCCTCGAAGCTCACCCCCTTCACCCCGCGCAGGCGCGGATCGGCGGCCGAGGGCGCGCCATGCACCAGCGCGAGGTAATGGCGATCCACGGTGTGCTTCTCGAACTGCGCGGCGAGGCCGTGATGCGCCCGGTCGCTTTTCGCCACCACCAGAAGCCCCGAAGTGTCCTTGTCGATCCGGTGCACGATCCCCGGCCGCCTCTCGCCACCCACACCCGAAAGCGTGTCGCCGCAATGATGCAGCAGCGCGTTGACCAGCGTGCCCGACCACGAGCCCGGCGCCGGATGCACCACCATCCCCACCGGCTTGTTCACCACGATGAGGTCGCCATCCTCCCACACCACCTCCAGCGGGATCGGCTCCGGCAGGGTCTCCACCTCCGCCGCCGCGCCGAGGGTCAGGTCGTAGACCTCGCCCTCCGCCACCTTCGCCTTCGGGTCGGTCACCGCCACGCCGCCGCGCGCGACCTGCCCGCCCGCGATCATCTTCATCAGGCGAGAGCGCGACAGCGCGGCTTCCTCTGGCACCTCGCGCGCCAGCGCCTTATCAAGGCGGTCGGGCGGCGCCGCGCCGATCGTCACCCGCAACGTGCCGCCCGCGCCGGGCATCTCGTCATCGTCATCGGAGGGCAGGGACATGCAGGATACCTCTGGGCCGGGCGACTTGCCGCCGGGCCTGCGCTGGCTGAAGGGGCTGGTGACGGTGCTGACCGTCACGCTGATCCTTGGCGTCATAACCATCGTCGGCCTGCTTGTCACCCGCCTGCCCCGCCCCGCCGCCGCGCCGGATTTCCCCGCAAGCCTCGCCTTGCCCGAGGGCGCGCAGCCCGAGGCGATCACCCGCGGGCCGGGCTGGATCGGCGTCGTCACCGCCGACGGGCGGATCTTCATCTTCGAGGAGGACGGCACCCCCCGGCAGGAAATCGCGATCCGGCCCCGCTGACCCCCCGCCATTCGACGGCCTTGCCGGAAGGCGCGAGCGCGGTCCAGAATGGCGGAAAACAGGGGGAGTCGACATGCTGGACCGTTTCGGGGCGCGCGACGCCACCGACCTTGCCGCGCTGGTGGCGCGGGGCGAAGTGACGCCGGGCGAATTGCTCGACGCCTCGCTCGCCGCCTCGGCCGAGGTGAACCCCGCGCTGAACGCCGTGGTGCTGCCGCAGGAGGATGCGGCGCGCCGGGCCATCGCCGGGGGCCTGCCGCGCGGGCCCTTCACCGGGGTGCCCTTCCTGCTGAAGGACCTCGGCTGCGAGGCGGTGGCGTTTCCCTCGCATAACGGCTCGCGCCTGCTGGCGCATACCCGCTACGACCGCGACAGCGCGATCTATGACCGCATCCGGGCCACCGGCGTGGTGACCTGGGGCCGCACCACCAGCCCGGAGGGCGGCGTGGGCGCCGCGACCGAGGCGGCGGTCTATGGCGGGCCGACCCGTAACCCGTGGAACCCCGACCATACGCCGGGCGGATCGTCCGGCGGCGCGGGGGCGGCGGTGGCGGCGGGGATCGTGCCTTTCGCCCATGGCTCGGACGGCGGCGGCTCGGTGCGCATCCCGGCGGCCTGCTGCGGGTTGGTCGGCTTCAAGCCCACGCGGGCGCGGCTGCCCGACGGGCCTTATGTCGGCGAGGGCTGGGCCGGGATGGCGATCGACGGGTTCCTCACGCGCTCGGTGCGCGACACCGCGCTGATGCTCGACGCCTGCCACGGCGCCGATCCGGGCGCGCCCTATCACGCGCCGCCGCTCAGGCGCTCGCATATGGACGCGATCAGCCGCCCGCCGCGCCGGCTGCGGGTGATGCTGGTCGAGACCACCTTCACCGGCGAGGCCATCCACCCCGAGGTGCGGCAGGCGGTGCTGGAGGCCGCGCATCTGCTGGACAGCCTCGGCCATCGCGTCTCCCCCGGCCTGCCGGCGGCGGATGTGGCGCGCATGATGCGGGCCTGGACCGACATCGTGGGGGTGGGCACCGCGCTTTCCATCCGCAAGGCGCTGAAGGGCCGCCCCCTCACCCCCGATCTGGTCGAGGGCGTCGGGCGCGGCGCGGTGGCCCATGCCGAAACCCTGCACCCGACCCGCTATCTGGAGGCCGTGGGCGAGATCCACGCCTTCGGCCGCCAGATGGCGGCGGCCTTCGCGGCGCATGACATCATCCTGTCGGCGACGCTGGCCGAACCGCCCGCCCGGATCGGCCGCTTCGCCCATGACACCGAGGATTATGTCGGCTACCGCACCGGCCCCGGCGGCATCTTCGCCTATTCGCCGTTCTGCGCGGTGTTCAACGCCAGCGGCCAGCCCGCGGTCTCGGTCCCCCTCGGCCAGTCGGCGGCGGGCCTGCCCATCGGCATCCACCTCGCCGCCCCTTTCGGCGCCGACGAGGAATTGCTCGCGCTTTGCGCGGAAATCGAGAAATCCGGCGCTTTCCGGCCCTGCCTTCCGCCGATCCGGGCGAAATGACTTGCGTGAATCCCGGAACCCGCAAAATATGATCAAAAATCAAGAAGAGACTCAGCAACGGGGACCGGATTGAACGATATAGCCATCGAGGCCCGCAACGCGGTGAAAGCCTTCGGTCAGGGGGCGGCGGCGGTGCGGGCGCTGGACGACGTGTCGGTGACCATCCGCAAGGGCGAATTCTTCACCCTGCTCGGCCCCTCGGGCTGCGGCAAGACCACGCTCCTGCGGCTGATCGCCGGGTTCGAGACGCCGACCTCCGGCCGGATCCTGCTCGACGGGCAGGACATCACCCACCTGCCGCCCAACAAGCGGCCGGTGAACACGGTGTTCCAGAGCTATGCGCTGTTCCCGCATCTGACGGTGGCGCAGAATGTGGGCTTCGGCCTGCAAATGCTCGGCAAGCCGAAGGCCGAGGTGGCGGAGACGGCGCGGCGGATGCTGGCCCTGGTGAAGCTCGAGCACCTCGCCGACCGCAAGACCGCGCAGATGTCGGGCGGCCAGCAGCAGCGGGTGGCGCTGGCGCGGGCCCTGGCGGCGCGGCCGAAGGTGCTGCTGCTCGACGAGCCGCTCTCGGCGCTGGACCTGAAGCTCCGCAAGGAGATGCAGGTGGAGCTGAAGCGGCTGCAACTGGAAACCGGCATCACCTTCGTCTTCGTCACCCACGATCAGGAAGAGGCGCTGACCATGAGCGACCGCATCGGGGTGATGAGCGCGGGCCGCATCCAGCAGATCGGCGCCCCGCGCGAGATCTATACCCGCCCCGTCAACCGCTTTGTCGCCAGCTTCATCGGCGAGACCAATTTCCTGCCCGCCACGCTCGGGCCGGGCGGCGCACGCCTCGCCTCGGGCGACGTGATCGAGGTGGCGGGCACGGGCGAAGGCCCGGCCACCGTCACCGTGCGCCCCGAACAGGTGCGGCTGGTCCCGGCCGGCGAGGCCGGCGCCATCGCCGCCACCATCCGCGACTGGGTGTATTTCGGCACCGACACCCATGTGCATCTGGTGCTGACGGACGGCAGCGAGGTCACCGCCCGGCTGCAAAGCAACCCGAGCGGCGAGGCGGGGCTGGAAAAGGGCGGCGCGGTCGGCCTGCGCTTCGCCCCCGGCGCCGCGCAGATCGTGGGGGATTGAGGCATGAGCCGCGAGGACGACGCCCGCGCCCGCTCCGTCCGCAACGCCTGGGCGCTCTCGGCCCCGGCGCTGGTCATCCTGACCCTCGCCGCCGCCGGGCCGCTGCTGATCGTGCTGGTCTATTCCTTCCTCAGCCCCGGCAAATACGGCAATGTGGAATGGGCCTTCAGCCTCGATGGCTGGATCGGCATCCTCTACAGCAAGGACATCTTCGACGGCACATTGCAACTGGCCGACGCGCATCTGACGATCTTCTGGCGCTCGGTGAAGCTGTCGCTGCTGACCACGCTCATCACCTTCGCGGTGGGTTTCCCGACCGCCTGGTTCATCGCCACAAGGCCGCCCAAGGCGCGGGCGGTCTGGCTGTTCCTCATCACCATCCCGTTCTGGACCAACCTGCTGATCCGCACCTTCGCCATCAACGAGGTGATCCGCAACGAGGGGCTGGTGAACACGGCGCTGCTGAAGCTCGGCCTGATCGCGGCGCCGATCCGCATGATCAACACCGATTTCGCGGTGCTGGTCGGGATGGCCTATGTCTATCTGCCGCTGATGGTGCTGCCCTTGTTCGCCGCCATCGACCGCTTCGACATGAAGCTGCTGGAGGCGGGATACGACCTTTACGCCAATCGCTGGCAGGTGCTGCGCCGGGTGATCCTGCCCATCGTGAAGCCGGGGATCGTCGCGGGGTCCATCCTGGTCTTCGTGCCCTCGCTCGGCGCCTATGTCACGCCGCGCGTGCTGGGCGGCGGCAAGAACATGATGATCGGCAATTTCATCGAATTGCAGTTCGGGCAGGGCCGCAACTGGCCGCTGGGGGCGGCGCTTTCCATGACGCTGCTGATCGTGGTCATGGCGGCGCTGCTGATCTATGTCCGCGCGGCGAACAAGGGGGGCTCCGGCCATGGCTGAGCGCAGCTTCGAGCCGACCCGCATCCCCGGCTTCGCCGCGATCGCGGTGCTGGCCTTCATCTGCCTTTACCTGCCGATCTTCACGCTGGTGGTCTATGCCTTCAACGGCGGCAATTCGATCTCGGTCTGGGAGGGGATCTCGCTCCACTGGTTCGAGCGCGCCTGGGCGAACGAGGCGGTGAAATCCGCCACCCTGCGCTCGCTCACCATCGCCGTCTCGGCCGCGCTGATCGCGACGACGGTGGCGACGCTGGCGGCGCTCGGCACCACGCGGCGGGCGGCGTTCCGGGGGCAGACCTTCATCTATGTGATGATCAACCAGCCGCTGATGGTGCCCGAGATCGTCACCGCCGTGGCGCTGCTGATCCTGTTCGGGGTGGTGAAGCAATGGACCGGCTATCAGGGGCTGGGTTACCTGATCCTGGCCCATGCCGCCTTCTGCGTCCCCTTCGCCTATCTGCCGATCCGCGCCCGGCTGGAGGGCATGGACCTGACGCTGGAGACCGCCGCGGCCGATCTTTACGCCGATCCGTGGCAGACCTTCCGCCATGTCACCCTGCCTTTGCTGGCGCCCGGCATCCTCGCCGGCGCGATGCTGGCCTTCGTCATCAGCCTCGACGATGTGGTGATCACGGAATTCGTGAAATCCGGCGGGCAGGACACGCTGCCCACCTATATGCTCGGCCAGATGCGCCGCGCGATCACGCCCGAGGTCAACGCGATCTCGACCGGATTGCTCGGCCTGACGGTGATCCTGCTGACCGCCTTCTTCCTGCTGACCCGGAAGAAGGACTGACCGCCACCAAGAACAACCAAAACAGGGAGTACGAGAATGAAGAACCTGCTGACCGCGACGGCGATGCTGCTCGCCGGCACGACGCTCGCCGCCGCCGAGGGGCAATTGCAGCTCTACAACTGGGGCAATTACACCAGCCCCGAGCTGCTGGCGAAGTTCGAGAAGGAGACCGGGATCAAGGTCACCGTCACCGATTACGACAGCAACGACACCGCGCTGGCCAAGATCGAGGCCGGCGGGCATGGCTTCGATCTGGTGGTGCCCTCGGCCAATTACGTGCCGATCTGGGTGGAGAAGGGGCTGGTGGTGGAGCTCGACCAGTCGAAACTGTCGAATTTCGGCAATATCGCCCCGGAATGGCGCGATGTGGCCTGGGATCCGGGCCGCAAATTCTCGATCCCGTGGCAATGGGGCTCGACCGGGGTGGCGGTGAACACCAAGGTCTATGGCGGCGACATCAACACCTCCGACATCTTCCTGAACGTGCCCGACGAGCTGAAGGGCAAGATCAACGTCGTGCCCGAGATGAACGACGTGGTGAACATGGCGATCTGGTATGTCGGCGGCGAGGTCTGCACCGAGGATACCGAGGTGCTGAAGAAGGCGCGCGACGCGCTGCTGGCCGCCAAGCCGGACTGGCTGAGCATGGATTACGGCGCCACCGAGCGGCTGTCGAACAACGACTGGGCGGCGAGCGTGAACTGGAACGGCTCCACCATGCGGGCGCGGCTGGCCAATCCGGACGTGGCCTATGGCTATCCGAAGGAAGGCTATCCGCTGTTCATGGATTCGGTGATGCTGCTGAAGGACGCGCAGAATGTCGAGGAGGCCTACAGGTTCCTCGACTATATCATGGTGCCGGAGAATGCCGCCATGCTCTCGGCCTTCGCGCGCTATGCCAATGGCATCGCCGGGTCGGAGCCCTTCATGCCCGAGGACATGAAGACCGCGCCCGAGGTGATGATCCCCGAGGAGTTCAAGGCCTCGGGCCATTTCCTGCCCACCTGCTCGCCCAAGGCGCAGGAATACATGACGGCGATCTGGACCGAATTGCAGAAATAGGTGGAGAATGCGGAAGCGGGGGGCTGTCTGCCCCCCGCACCCCCCGAGGATATTTTCAGACAGAAAATGGAGAGGATCGTGTCCCTGACCGATCTCACCGCCTCGGATCTGTCGCGGCGGATCGCGGCGGGCGAGGTGAGGCCGTCGGAGGTGATGGCGGCGCATCTGGCGCGGGTGGCGGCGGCGAACGGCGCGGTGAACGCGCTGGTCTCGCTGCGCGACCCCGAGGAGCTGATGGCCGAGGCGCGGGCGGCGGATGACGCGCCGCGCCGGGGCTGGCTGCACGGGCTGCCGGTCGCGGTGAAGGATCTGGTGGCGGTGAAGGGGCTGCGGACGACCTGGGGTTCGCCGCTCTTCGCCGATCATGTGCCGATGACGGACGATCTGATCGCGGCGCGGATGCGGGCGGCGGGGGCGATCTTCACCGCCAAGACCAATACGCCGGAATGGGGGCATGGCAGTCACAGCTTCAACCCGGTCTTCGGGGTGACGCGCAATCCCTATGATCTGACGCGCAGCGCCGGCGGGTCGTCGGGTGGTGCTGCGGCGGCGCTGGCGGCGCGGATGGTGGCGGTGGCCGACGGCTCCGACATGATGGGCAGCCTGCGCAACCCTGCGGCCTTCTGCAATGTCTACGGCTTCCGCCCGAGCTGGGGGCTGGTGCCCGCCGATGCGGTGGGCGACACCTTCATGGCGACGCTGGCGACCGAGGGGCCGATGGCGCGCAGCATCGAGGATCTGGCGCGGCTGCTGGAGGTGCTGGCGGGCGAGAACCCGGAAGTGCCGTTCGGCCGGCCCGCCGAGCCTTTCGCCGGACGGCTGGAGATCGACCTGAAGGGCCGCCGCATCGGCTGGCTGGGCGACTGGGGCGGCGCCTATGGCTGCGAGCCGGGCATCCTCGCGCAATGCGAATCGGGCCTGCGGGTGCTGGAGGATCTGGGCGCGGTGGTGGAGCCGCTGGCGCCGCCCTTCCCGGCCGAACGGCTCTGGCAGGCCTGGACCACCTTGCGCGCCTTCCTCAATGCCGGGGCCAAGGGGGCCTGGCGCGACGAGCCGGAGAAATGGGCGCGACTGAAGCCCGAGACGCGCTGGGAGATCGAGCAGGGTTTCGCGGTGACGGCGGCCGAGGTGCATGAGGCGAGCGTGATCCGCTCGCGCTGGTATGCGCGGGCGGCGAAGCTGTTCCGCCGCTTCGACGCGCTGGTGATGCCGGCGGCGCAGGTCTGGCCCTTCCCCGCCGAATGGCGCTGGCCGCAAGAGATCGCCGGGCGGGCGATGGACACCTATCACCGCTGGATGGAGGTGGTGGTGCCGGTGAGCCTGATCGGCCTGCCGAGCCTCGCCCTGCCCTGCGGCTTCGGCGCGGCGGGGCTGCCGACGGCGATGCAGCTTGTCGGGCCGGTCGGGGCGGATGCCCGCATCCTCGCCATGGGCGAGCAATATCACCGCGCCACCGACTGGCCGGGGCGTCAGCCGCCGCCGCTCTGATCCGGCGGCGTGTCGCCCGCCTCGGCGGGTGTCAGCAGCGCCGGGTGGCGGATCACCTCGGCGCCATCCTCCATGCGGATGCGGCAGAGCCCGGCCTCGGGTCCGAGGGTGATGCCTTCCGTCCGCAGATCGGCCACCAGCACCAGGAGCCCCGCCTCGCAGGGGGCGGGCGGCGACGCGGCGGCGGCGCCGGGCAGGCACAGGAGGAGCAGGAGCAGACGCATCACGGCCCCATCCTGCCAGCGCGGACCGCAAACGGAAAGCCCCCGCCCGGAAACCGGGCGGGGGCGACGAAGGGAAGCCTCGGGACTTACTTGACTTCCGAGGTCGGACGCGGCGTCGTCGCGGTTTCGGCCGGCAGGACGGGCAGCGTCACTTCCGGCATCTTGCCGGTGAGGCTGTCGAGGAAGGCCACGAGCTGGGTGGTCTCCTCGGGCTTCAGCGCCTCGCCGAGCTGGCTTTCGGCCATGATCTCCACCGCCACGTTCAGATCCCACACCTTGCCGGAGTGGAAATAGGGCGCGGTCAGCGCGATGTTGCGCAGCGGCGCGGCGCGGAAGACGTATTCGTCATCCGCCGTATCGGTCACCGCGAAGCGGCCCTTGTCGCCGGCCGGCAGCACGTCGGCGCCGGGCTTCTCGACCAGACCGAAGGGATAATAGCCGTGCCCGCCCACGTTCACGCCGGAATGGCAGCTGGAGCAGCCCTTGTCCATGAAGAGTTGCAGGCCGGCCCGCGCCTCGGCCGACAGCGCGTTGTCGTCGCCGTTCAGGAAGGAATCGAACGGCGCCGGGGTGATCAGCGTCGCCTCGAAGGCCTCGATCGCCTTGGCCATATTGTCGAAGCTGACCGGATCGGCCTCGTCCGGGAAGGCGGTCTTGAAGCCGGCCACATAGGCGGGCATCGAGTTCAGCGTCGCCACCACGTTGTCGGGGGTGTTCGCCATTTCCACGCCAGCCTGGATCGGACCCTTGGCCTGGGCCTTCAGGTCGTCGGCGCGGCCGTCCCAGAACTGCGCCTCGTTCAGCACCGAGTTCAGCGCGGTCGGCGCGTTGCGCGGCCCCTTCTGCCAGCCATGGCCGACCGAGGTCTCCATGTTGTCGTCGCCGCCGGTGGTCAGGTTATGGCACGAATAGCA
>JBDHSR010000040.1:0-14274 GCA_039808305.1 Gemmobacter sp.
TCGGCGACGATCTCGCGGGCGCGCCGCCACGCCTCGGCCTTGCCCATGCCCTGATGCAGCATCGGCACCTCGGCCAGTTGCGCGCCGATCTTCATCGCGGGGTTCAGCGAGGCCATCGGCTCCTGATAGATCATCGCGATCTCGCTGCCCCGGACGCGGCGCAGCTCCGCCTCGGACATCGTGGTGAGGTCGCGCCCCTTGAAGCGGATCGCGCCGCCGGTGATCCGCCCGGTCTTGCCGAGATGGCGCATCACGGCCAGCGCCACGGTGGACTTGCCGCAGCCGGATTCGCCGACCAGCCCCATCGCCTCGCCCGCCATGACGGTGCAGGAGAAATCCATCACCGCCGGGATCTCGCGCAGGCGGGTGAAGAAGCTGATCGAGAGGTTCTCGATTTCCAGGATCGGCTGGTCTGGGGTCCACTGGCTCATGGCGGCGGCTCCGGCTGGAGAGGCCGGGGGCTTCACGCCCCCGGACCCCCGTGGGGTATTTGAGTCAGGTTGAAGCGGGTATGGGGCATCCTTTCAGTCCTTCAGGCTTTCTTCGCGCAGGCCGTCGGCGAGCAGGTTGAGGCCGAGAACGAGGCTCATCAGGGCGAGGGCCGGGACGAGGGCGGGGGTGGGGAATTGCGACAGCAGCTTGCGCCCGGCATTGATGGTGGAGCCCCAGTCCGGGCTTTCCGGGCTGACGCCGAGGCCGAAGAAGCCGAGCGTGCCGAGCAGGATCGTGGTGTAGCCGATGCGCAGGCAGAAATCGACGATCAACGGGCCGCGGGCGTTGGGCAGGATCTCCCACAGCATGACATACCAGGCGGTCTCGCCCCGGGTCTGGGCGGCGGCGACGTAATCGCGGGATTTCAGGTCCATCACGATGCCGCGCACGATGCGGAACACGGTGGGGGCGTTGACGAAGACCACGGCGACGAAGACGTTGAGCAGGTTCGGATCCATCGACCACAGGCCGGTCGGGTCGGCGCCGAAGGCGAGGCCGGCATAGATCCAGAGGCCGAGGACCAGCGTGACGCCGAGCCAGAGCGCGCGGCGGCGCGGATCGGTATGGAAGCGGGCGTTCCACAGCGTGCAGAGGAAGATCACCGGGAAGGCGAAGAGCACGGCCGCCATGACATTGGGGATCGAGGCGCGCCAGGAGCCGAGGGCGGGGCCGGTCTGCTGGATCTCGGGGGTGACCAGCAGGTAGAAGAGCAGGATCACCGGGAAGGCCAGCACGAGGTTCGCCGCGAAGCTGAGGCCCGCGTCGAGGCGGCCGCCGAAATAGCCGGCGGGCAGGCCGAGGGTGATGCCCGCCATGAAGGCGAAGGCGGTGGCGGCCGGCGCGATGGCCAGCACCGAGCGCGCGCCCATCACCACGCGCGAGAACACGTCGCGGGCCAGCGCATCGCCGCCGAGCAGGTAATGCGGGAAGGCGCCCGCGGCGGGGTTGCGCAGCGGCGTGCCGGGCAGGGCGTTCTTCATGCCGGAAAGCTGCGCCAGCGGGTCATGCGTGACGATCAGCCCGGCGAAGAGCGCGGCATAGACCCAGAACATCACCAGCGCGAAGCCGGTCATGCCGATCGGGCTGTCGAACAGCCGCCCGTAGAGGCCGAGGCGGCGGCGGTAGCGGATCGAGACGGCGAAGGTCAGCGCCAGCGCCAGCCAGACCGGCCAGAGCCGGCCGAGGATGGTGACGAGGATCTGCGGCCAGGCGAGTGCGTCCATCATGCCCTCACGACAGCCGGATGCGGGGGTTGAGCCAGGCGTAGCCGATGTCGGAGATCAGCTGCGTGACCAGCACCACGATCACCGCCACCACCGAACAGCCCAGCAGCAGCTCGATGTCGTTGTTGCCGGCGGCCTGCACCAGCGTCCAGCCGAAGCCCTTGTAGTTGAACAATGTCTCCACGATCACCACGCCGTTCAGCAGCCAGGGGAATTGCAGCATGATGACGGTGAAGGGCGCGATCAGCGCGTTCCGGAGCGCGTGGCGGATCACCACCTGCCGGAAGCTCGCGCCCTTCAGCAGGGCGGTGCGGATATATTGCGCCGTCATCACCTCGGTCATCGAGGCGCGGGTCATGCGGGCGATATAGCCGATGCCGTAAAGCGCGATGGTGACCACCGGCAGGAAGAAATTCTCGAAGGTGATGTCGTCCATCGCCGAGGTGGCGGAGCCCTTGAACCATTTCAGCCCGGTCATCGACGAGGCGAAGACCGCGATGAACACCACGCCCGAGACATATTCCGGCGTCGCCGTGGTGACGATGGAGGCGGTGGAGAGCGTGCGGTCGAGCTTCGATCCCTCGCGCATCCCGGCCAGCACCCCGATCAGCAGCGCCACCGGCACCATCAGCGCCATGACCGACATCATCAGCCAGCCGGTGAGGCCGAGGCGCAGCGCCACGATGTCGGAGACCGGCTGCTTGAACACGTTGGACCAGCCCCACCAGCCTTGCAGCACGCCGCAGAAGCGCGGCGCCGCGGCGGGATCGGTGCCGGGGGTCAGGCAGCGGCCGCGCGTGGCGCCGGTCTCGTCGGTCACCCGCCAGCCCGGCGCCACGCCCAGCCATTCGCCGTAGCGGCGCAGCAGCGGCTGGCCGTAGCCGTTTCGGTCGAGCCAGCTTGCGACCTCGGCATCCGAGATCCGGGCGCCGGCCTCGGATTTGGCGATCTTCTCCAGGTTGGGCGGCAGGTTGGTCAGGCAGAACACGAGGAAGGTGAGGCAGAGCGCCGTCACGATCATCAGGACGAGGCGCCGGATGAGAAACTTGGCCATGGCGGCGCGGTCCTTTCGGCTGGTCAGGCAAGGACGGCGGGCGGGATGCCCGGGCGAGGCGAAGGGGCGCGGCGGGCGCCCTCGGGCGGCGGGAAGGGCGCCCCCGGACAGGGGCGCCCCGCCGGATCAGGCCGCCAGCCACCACTTGTAATGGTGGTGATCGAAGGTCGGGTGCATCTCGCAGCCGCGCACCTTGTCGGTCATGTGGCGGTAGAGCGAGCGCCAGTAGGGCTGGATCAGCACGCCCTGCTCCTGCATGATCTCCTCCAGCCGCTTCATCACCTCGCGCCGCTTGTCGGCATCGGCGATGGCCAGCGCCTCGGCCAGCTTCTCGTCGAACTCGGCGTTGGAGAAGGCGGTCTCGTTCCAGGCGACGCCCGACTTGTAGGCCAGTTGCAGCACCTGCACGCCGAGCGGGCGCATGTTCCACTCGGTGGCCGAGAACGGGTATTTCAGCCAGTCGTTCCAGAAGGTCGAGCCGGGCAGGATGGTGCGCTTCACCTTGATCCCGGCATCGCGGAGCTGCGCCGCCACCGCGTCGCAGGTCGCGGCCTGCCAGTTGTCGTCGAGCGAGATCAGCTCGAACTCGGTATCGCCATGGCCGGCGGCGTCGAGCATCTCCTTCGCCTTGGCCGGATCGGGTTGCAGCGGCGGCAGGGCGTAATATTCCGGGTGGATCGGGCAGACATGGTGGTTCTCGGCCACCTGGCCCAGCCCGGCATAGCCCAGCTCCAGCACGACATTGTTGTCCACCGCGAGTTGCAGGGCGCGGCGCACCTCCACATTGTCATAGGGCGCCGCGGCATGGTGGAAGCGCACCGACAGCGTGCCCGAGGTGATCGCCTCGGATTTCGGCCAGCCCAGACCGTCGAACACCGCGACGAAATCGCCCTCGGTGCGGTAGGTCGCGTCGATCTCGCCCGATTCCGCCGCCGCCACCACGGCCGAGGGATCGGTGCCGTAGTCGATATATTCGATGCGGTCGAGCCAGGCGCCTTCGCCCCACCATTTGTGGTTGGTGTTCTTCACCAGCACCTGCTTCACGCCCACCTCGTTGACCTCGGGCAGGTAGGGGCCGGTGCCGATCGGATTGGCCGAGGGATCGCCGTTGTCGTAGGACTTGTGGACGATGGCGGCCGGGTAATCCGAGAAGCCCGCGATCATCGAGATGTCGGGGGCGGGCAGGGTGAGCTTCACGGTATGGTCGTCCACCCGGGTCACCGCGCCGTCGCGCATCTTCTTGGTGGCCTCGTCCACCAGCCCGCCCATGCGGGCGGCCATCGAGTTGCCCTCGACCCCGGCGTCGCACCAGCGCTCGATATTGTGGATCACGTCGTCGGCGGTGAAGGGATCGCCGTTGTTCCAGGTCACGCCCTTGCGGACGTTCAGCACATATTCCGTGGCGTCGTCATTGGCCGACCACCCTTCCAGCAGCCGCCCCTCCAGGCTGCCGTCGATATTGTAATGCACCAGGTATTCCAGCCAGCCGCGGCAGAAATTCGCCAGTTCCGACCAGTCCCAGGTGCGCGGGTCCTTGGGCGGGCGGGTTTCCATGTTCATGCGCAGCGTGCCGCCGGCGACCGGGGTCTCCTGCGCGGCGGCGGGGGCCTCCAGCCCCAGCAGGCCATAGGCGGCCGTCGCGGAAAGGCCGAGCGCGGTGGTGCGGGACAGGAATTCGCGGCGGCTGAGCGTGCCGGCCCGCACCTCCTCGGCATAGGCCGGGGCGGCGGGATGGACGGTCCGCGGATGGCTGTGGGTCATCTTCAACTCCCTGATATTGTTCTTGGTGGCGAACATGTCTTTTGGTGACGAACGCCCCGGCCCGTCTTCGTGGATGCGGGTTCTCGGAGGGGGGCGGACGGAAGTCTCACCCTGCCATTGGGACCATATTTCGCGGATGCGTCAATGTCTTGTTTTCGGAATTCAAGGTCTGTTTGCGACGCTGCCGCAGCGGCTTCGGACGCGATAACGGAAATTCCATGCGGCGGGCGCGGCAGAACCCGCCGCACCCTCCGCCAAAGCGGAAAGCGACGCGCGCCGGGCGAATCCCCGGCGGGCCGGTCAGCGGGCGCGGCGGAAGGCGGTGGGCGACTTGCCGGTCTGGTGCTGGAAGGCGCGGGTGAAATAGGCCGCCGAGGTGAAGCCGAGGCTGCCGGCGATCAGGTTCACCGGCAGGTCGGTCTCGCTCAGCAGGCGGCGGGCCTCGAAGATCAGCCGGTCGTGCAGCAAGGCCGAGGCCGGCCGGCCGCCGGCCTGCTTGCAGCAGCGGGTCAGATGGGTGGGTGTCACGCCCAGTTGCGCGGCGAACTCCGCCACCCCCATGCCGGAGCGGAACTCCCGTTCCAGCAGCGCGGTATAGCGCGCGACCAGCCGGCGCGCCGCGTCGGGCTTCGGCTGTTCCGGCGCCGCCTTGGCGATCTGCCGCTCCAGCCAGACGCCGAGCAGCCCGAGATGGGCCTGCGCCGCCCGGTCATGCGCCGGGCTGTCGGAATTCAGCTCGCGCAGGATGGCGTCGAGCGTCATGTTCAGCTCCTGCGCCGCGAAGGTCTCGCGGATGCGCAGGTGATGCGGCTCCTTCGGCAGGGTGACGCCGCAATCGCTGCCGAAGAAGACGGCGGTGCCGAAGACCTGCGGGCCGACCTCGAATCCGTGCATCACGCCGGCCGGGATGAAGATGGCGTTATGCGCGGTATAGCCGCGCGTCACCCCGGCGACGGTGATCCGCCCCTGGCCCTTGGTGAACCACAGCAGGCAGGGTTCGGAATAGGCGCGCATCGCCTCCACCCGCCAGCGCCCGCCCGCCGCGAGCCGCGGGATCGCCACCAGGCGAAGCTGTTTGACCGTGCTGAGGTTGTCCATGAACGTCCGTTTCTCCGGCAGGCGGCACCGTTTTCCCCCGTCCCGCCGCCCAGATAACCGGAGCCCGCGGGATTTCCCAAGCGAAAACATGGCCGCGGGGCGAGAATATGGCGTCCTTGCACGAAACCGGCGAAAATCCAGCGCGAACCTGTGGATAAGTCCGGCTTCTCATGTGTTATGGCAACGGAACCGGGGTCCAGTCGCCCATCCGCGCCCGGAACCAG
This sequence comes from Gemmobacter sp., assembly GCA_039808305.1. Lineage (GTDB taxonomy): Bacteria > Pseudomonadota > Alphaproteobacteria > Rhodobacterales > Rhodobacteraceae > Gemmobacter. The sequence goes on from JBDHSR010000040.1 coordinate 5,853, forward strand.
GTGCGCTGCCGCTTGGCATATCGCCGCGAGGCGAGCCTGGCCGCCGCCACCGCCGCGTCGAGGGGCATTTCGCCCCGCAGATGCGCCACCAGCTCCGGCGCGCCGATGGCCCGCGCCGAGGGCCGCGCCGGGTCCCAGAACGGCAGCTCCGCCCGCGCCTCCTCCAGCGCGCCCTGCGCCATCATCGCGTCGAACCGCGCCGCGATCCGGGCGTCGAGCCAGGCGACATCGGGGCGGAACACGAAGGCCGCCGCCGCCGCGCGCGGCAAAAGCGGCGGCGGCGTGTCGCGCTGCCAGTCCGCGAGGCCCCGCCCGGTGGCGCGCCGCACCTCCCAGGCGCGCTGCACCCGGGCGAGGTTCGCGAGATCGGTCTTCGCCGCCGTCGCCGGGTCCAGCCCCGCCACCAGCGCCGCCGGATCGTCCCGCCGCAGCGCGTCCGCCTCGGCCCGCACCTCGGGCGGGATCGGCGGGATTTCCGCCAGCCCCTCGGTCAGCGCCATGAAGTAAAGCCCGGTGCCGCCGACGATCACCGGCCGCGCCCCCTCGGCCAGCACCGCCTGCACCTCGCGCAGCCAATGCCCCGCCGAATAGTCCTGCTCCCGCCCGACATGGCCGTAGAGCCGGTGCGGCAGCGCCGCCTCCTCGGCGGCGGAGGGCCGCGCCGTCAGCACGCGCCAGCAGCCATAGACCTGAAGCGCGTCGGCATTGACGATGACGCCGCCCTGCCGCGCCGCGATCTCCATCGCCAGCGCCGACTTGCCGCTCGCCGTCGGCCCCGCGATCAGCACCGGCTGTTCCGCCGAAAGTCCCCTCAACACTTCAGTCCACATCATCCTTCAATCTGACGCAAATACCCCGGGGGCTGCGGGGGCTGGCCCCCGCTTCCGTCCCATCCGCCCGAACCCGCCCGAACCCGGTTGAACCCGCCCCGGTTTTCCGACATTTTGCCCGCCAGCAAAAGCCACCTCCGAACCCGCGAGAGTAAAGACCGATGACCGCCGATACCGCCCCCGCCACGAAATACAAGCGTGTGATGCTGAAGATCTCGGGCGAGGCGCTGATGGGCGACCAGGGCTACGGGCTGCATCCGCCCACCGTCGCCCGCATCGCGGCCGAGGTGAAATCGGTGCGCGACATGGGGGTCGAGGTCTGCATGGTGATCGGCGGCGGCAATATCTTCCGCGGCCTCGCCGGCTCCGCGCAGGGGATGGAGCGGACGACCGCCGATTACATGGGGATGCTGGCCACGGTGATGAACGCCCTCGCCATGCAATCGGCGCTGGAGCAGATGGGGGTGTTCACCCGCGTCATCAGCGCGATCCCGATGGATCAGGTCTGCGAGCCCTATATCCGCCGCCGCGCCGTGCGCCACCTGGAAAAGAAACGGGTCTGCATCTTCGCCGCCGGCACCGGCAATCCCTATTTCACCACCGACACGGCGGCGACGCTGCGCGCCAACGAGATGGCCTGCGAGGCGATCTTCAAGGGCACCAAGGTCGATGGCGTCTACGACAAGGACCCGAAGAAACACCCCGACGCCAAGCGCTACGACAAGGTGAGCTATGACGAGTGCCTGGCGAAGCATCTCGGCGTGATGGACGCCTCGGCCATTGCGCTCGCGCGCGACAACGACCTGCCGATCATCGTCTTCTCGCTCGACGAGCCGGGCGGATTCCGCACCATCCTCGCCGGCGACGGCACCTATACCACCGTGCAGGGCTGAGCGGAAAGCCGCCCGCCCGGCCGGCCCCGCGCCGGCCGCACCGCCCGGAAATCGGGCATTCCCTCCAAGCGGGATATACCCATGCGCGGCGGCGGCTGCTATAGAGGCGGCCGGAAGGGCGCCCGCGCCGACTGCCCGCGCCGACTGAATGAGGACCCCATGTCTGACGATCTCGAAATCGACCTCGATGCGATCCAGCGCCGGATGGACGGCGCGATGAACGCGCTGAAGATGGAATTCGCCTCGCTGCGCACGGGTCGCGCCTCGGCGCAGATCCTCGATCCGATCCAGGTCGAGGCCTATGGCCAGATGACGCCGATCAACCAGCTCGGCACCGTCAACGTGCCGGAGCCGCGCATGGTCGTGATCAATGTCTGGGACAAGGGCATGATCAACAAGGTCGAGAAGGCGATCCGCGAATCCGGCCTCGGCATCAACCCGGTGACCGACGGGCCGCTGATCCGCCTGCCGATCCCCGAACTGAACGAGCAGCGCCGCAAGGAGCTCGCCAAGGTCGCCGCGCAATATGCCGAAAGCGCCAAGGTCGCGATCCGCAACGTGCGCCGCGACGGCATGGACCAGATCAAGAAGGCCAAGGCCGCCGGCATGTCCGAGGACGACCAGAAGATGTGGTCCGACGAGGTGCAGGAGCTGACCGACAAGCATATCGCGCAGGTCGACAAGGCGCTGGAAAGCAAGCAACAGGAAATCATGCAGGTCTGAGACCGGCATCTCCCCAGCCAGAGAGGGGCGCATCTTGGCCGCCACCGATTCCTCCGCCCGCCGGGCCGAACATGTCGCCATCATCATGGACGGCAATGGCCGCTGGGCCACCGACCGGGGCTGGCCGCGCCTCGTCGGCCACCGCAAGGGCGCCGAGCGGGTGCGCGAGATCGTGCGCGCCGCGCCCGGGCTCGGCATCCGCTGGCTCACGGTCTACGCCTTCTCGACCGAGAACTGGAAGCGTTCGACCGAGGAGGTGCTGGGCCTGATGGCGATCTTCGCCCGCTATATCGAGCGCGAGGCCGACCGGCTGGCCGCGGAATCGGTGCGGATGCGCTTCATCGGCGACCGCTCGCGGCTCGACCCCAAGCTCCAGCGGATGATGGCGGCGATCGAGGCCCGGACGGCCGCCTATGACCGGCTGAACTTCACCGTCGCCATCAATTACGGCGGGCGCGACGAGATCGTCCGCGCCGCGCGCGACATGGCCCGCGCGGTGGCGGCGGGGCTGCTCGATCCGGCCAAGATCACCGAGGCGATGCTGGGCCAGCATCTCGATACCGCCGACCTGCCGGATCCCGATCTGGTGATCCGCACCTCGGGCGAGACGCGGACCTCCAATTTCCTGCCCTGGCAGGCGGCCTATGCGGAATACGAGTTCACGCCGACGCTCTGGCCCGATTTCTCGCCCGACGAGCTGGCGCGGATCGTGCGGCGCTTCGGCGCGCGCGAGCGGCGCTTCGGCGGGGTGAACCCGGCATGAGCGGCCTTTTGACCCGATGGCCCGATCTGGGGCCGCGCCTCGTCTCGGCCGCCGTGATGGTGGTGGCGGGCCTCGGCGCGATCTGGTGCGGCGGCGCGGTGTTCTCGTTCATGGTGCTGGCGGTGACCGGGCTGATGCTGTGGGAACTGGCGCGGATGACCGAGATGCCGCGCGGCTTTCCGGCCTGGGGCCTCGGCCTCGGCGCGGTGGGGGCGCTGGCTCTGGCGCTGCTGTTTCCGGCCGTGGCGCTTCTGTTCCTGCCCCTGCCGGCGCTGGCCGGGATCGCCCGGCCGCGCCGCGACGTGGCGGTGTTCTTCCTTTACGCGCTGCTGATCCTCGCCACCGGCTACGGCCTGATCGTGCTGCGCGGCCTCGGCCTCGCGCCGGTCCTGTGGATCGTGATGGTGGTGGTGGCCTCGGACGTGCTGGGCTATTTCGCCGGGCGCAGCCTCGGCGGGCCGAAATTCTGGCCGGCGGTCAGCCCGAAGAAAACCTGGTCCGGCACGGTGGCGGGCTGGATCGGGGCGGCGCTGGTGGGCTGGGGCTTCCATCTGGCGGGGCAGGGCGGGGCCGCGCTGGTCTGGCTTTCGGCGCTGATGGGCTTCGCCGGGCAGATGGGCGACATCGCCGAAAGCGCGGTGAAGCGCCGCGCCGGGGTGAAGGACAGCTCCGACCTGATCCCCGGCCATGGCGGCGTGCTGGACAGGTTCGACGCGCTGGCGGCGGCGACGGTGCTGGCGCTGGTGCTGCACTGGCTCGGCTGCCTGCCGGTGGGCTGAGGCGATGCGGCGCATCTCCATCTTCGGCGCGACCGGATCGATCGGCGAAAGCACCTTCGACCTGATCCGCCGCCAGGGCGGGGCGGAGACGTTCCGCACCGTGGCGCTGACCGGCGGGCGCAACGTGGCGCGGCTGGCGGAAATGGCGCGCGCGTTGCGGGCCGAGGTCGCCGTCACCGCGCATGATGATTGCCTGCCGGCGCTGCGCGCCGCGCTGGAGGGCAGCGGCGTCGAGGCCGCCGCCGGCCCGCGGGCCCTGCTGGAGGCCGCCGACCGTCCGGCCGACTGGATCATGTCGGCCATCGTCGGCGCCGCCGGCCTCGCGCCCGGCTTCCGGGCGCTGCGCCATGGCGGCACGCTGGCCTTGGCCAACAAGGAAAGCCTGGTCACCGCCGGGCCGCTGCTGATGGCCGAGGCGGCGCGCCACGGCGCCCGCATCCTGCCGGTGGACAGCGAGCACAGCGCCATCTTCCAGGCGCTGGTCGGCGAGGACATCGCGGCGGTGGAGCGCATCGTGCTCACCGCCTCGGGCGGCGCCTTGCGCGACTGGCCGCTGGAGCGGCTGGCCCGCGCCACGCTGGCGGAGGCGCTGGCGCATCCCAACTGGGCGATGGGCCAGCGCATCACCATCGACAGCGCCTCGATGTTCAACAAGGCGCTGGAGGTGATCGAGACGCGGGAATATTTCGGCGTCGCGCCCGAGATGATCGAGGTCATCATCCACCCCGAAAGCATCATTCATTCGATGGTCGGCTATCGCGACGGGGCGGTCATGGCGCATCTGGGCGCGGCCGACATGCGCCACGCCATCGGCTATGCGCTGAACTGGCCCGCCCGCGCCGAGCTGCCGGTGGCGCGGCTGGATTTCGCCACGCTGGGCCAGCTGACCTTCCGCGCGCCCTGCGACCGGCGCTATCCGGCGCTGCGGCTGGCGCGCGAGGTGATGGCAGAGCGCGGCCTGTCGGGGGCGGCCTTCAACGCCGCGAAGGAGATCGCTCTCGATCATTTCATTGGCGGCGGCATCGGATTCGCCGATATGGCGGGGGTGGTCGAGGAGACGCTTGCCGCGCTTTCGCGCGGCGATGGCCTTGGAAAAGCCCCGATGGCATTGGACGAGGTGCTTGAGATGGATGGCACCGCCCGCCGCGTGGCGGGCGAGGCGGTCCGCGCGCTCGCCGCGCGGCGGGCAGGCTGACGGAAGGACGGGCTTTGGATTTTCTGGCACTGATCCCGAGTTTCGGGAATATCGCGCTCACCCTGCTGGCCTTCGTCGCGGCGCTGTCGGTCATCGTGGCGGTGCACGAATACGGCCACTATATCGTCGGCCGCTGGTCGGGCATCCATGCCGAGGTGTTCAGCCTCGGCTTCGGCCCGAAACTCTGGAGCCGGCTGGACAGCCGCGGCACCCGCTGGCAGGTGGCGGCGCTGCCCTTCGGCGGCTATGTGAAATTCCTCGGCGACAGCAACGCCGCCTCCGGCAAGGATGCCGAGGCCATCGCCCGGCTCGACCCCGAGGCGCAGCGCCACACCATGCACGGCGCGCCGCTCTGGGCGCGGGCGGCGACGGTGGCGGCGGGGCCGGTGTTCAACTTCCTGTTCTCGATCCTCGTCTTCGCCGGCTTCTACTGGGCGAACGGCGTGGCGACCGAGGCGCCGGTGGTGGGCGAGATGAAGGTCTTTCCGCATGAGGGCGAGGCGCTGCTGCCCGGCGACCGCATCCTGACGCTGGACGGCGCGCCGGTGGCGACGCTGGAGGCGTTCGTGAAGGCCGCCGAGGCGCTGCCGCCCGCCGCCACCGCCCGCTACGGGCTGGAGCGGGCGGGCCGGCAGGTCGAGCTGACCGGGCCCTTCCCCTATCCGCCGCTGGTGGACGCGGTGCAGCCGATGTCGGCGGCGGCGGAATCGGGCATCGCGGGGGGCGATCTGATCCGGGCCATCGACGGGGTGCCGGTGCTGGCCTTCGGCCAGATGCGCGAGATCGTCGGCGCCTCGGACGGGCGGGTGCTGAAGCTCTCCGTCGCGCGCGGGGCGGAGCGTTTCGAGGTCGACCTGACGCCGCGCCGGGTCGACCTGCCGCTGCGCGAGGGCGGGTTCGAGACGCGCTGGCTGATCGGGCTGAACGGCGGCCTCGCCTTCACGCCAGAACTGCGCCGGCCCGGCGCCGTCGAGGGCATCCGCCTCGGGGTGGAGCAGGTGGGCTATGTCGCCTCCACCAGCCTGTCGGGCCTGTGGCACATGGTCACCGGCGCGATCTCGTCGTGCAACCTGCAAGGCCCGCTCGGCATCGCCGAGACCTCGGGCGCCGCCGCCTCGCAGGGGGTGGTGAGCTTCGTGTGGTTCCTCGCCATGCTCTCGACCGCGGTGGGGCTGATGAACCTTTTCCCGGTGCCGGTGCTCGATGGCGGGCATCTGGTGTTCCACGCCTGGGAGGCGGTGACCGGCAAGCCCCCTTCGGAGGGCGCGCTGCGCGGGCTGATGACGGTGGGGCTGACGCTGCTGCTCACCATGATGGTCTTCGCGCTGAGCAACGACCTGTTTTGCCCGTGATCCGCGCCGAGGCGGATCGGCATTCGGCCCTGACGCATCGGTCCTTGGAGGGAAGCGGCCGGCTCCCTCCTCGCCCCCAGAACAACGGAGGGTAGCGCCCGACTGCCGGGTGGGCGCTGCTCCGCTTGTGGTCTGCGTTTTATGGTGCAGCACCGCCTAACCCCGATCATCGCGCTTGTGGTGACAAAGCGCCCGCCCGAGGGGGCGGTCGGGCGCTGCCCGGCGGCGCGTGCCGCGCCTTGTTCCGGGCGGGGGAAGGGCTCACACCGAGGGGGGGCGGTGCCGGACCCGTCGTCGAACCGGACGGCGCTCGACCGTTCCGGCGAATCCCGATCCGCCCTAATGGCGCCACAATCCCGCGCTATCCCGGCGGGGTATTCGCAATGAGGGTGCGATCATGCAGGCCGTCATGAAAAGCTATCGCGGGCTGACCTTTCTCGTCGGGCTGAACTGGGACTGGCTGTTCACGCTGGGCACCGTTCTGGTCGGGCTGCTGGCGGGCGCCTTCCTGGGAACCCAGGTGATCCAGCTCCGCTGAGGGCCGGCTGACAGGGCTTGTGGCGCGCGGGGCGCGTTCCCCCAGAGATAGCGCCGAGGCTTTTGACAAGGCCCGGCAATCCCGCTAGTCAGATGCAGGGAATTCGCATCAGAAGTGGGACAGGCCATGGATCAGGCACAGCGCGCAACCGGGCCGCGGAAAACTCGCAGGGCGCAACTGCTGCGCGGGGCCGCCATCACGGTGTTTCTGACCGGTTCCGTCCTGTCCGGGCCGGCGCTGCCGCCCGCCTTCGCCCAAGGCTACACGATCTCGCAGGTCACGATCGAGGGCAACCAATATGTCGATTCCAGCACGATCCTGAAACTGGCCGGCCTGTCCGGGCAGGGCGCCATCTCCGCCGGCCAGTTGAACGACGCCTATCAGGGCTTGCAGAATTCCGGCCTGTTCGAGCAGATCTCGGTCTCGCCGCAGGGGTCGCGTCTGGTTATCCGGGTGAAGGAATACCCGATGATCAACCGCATTTCCTTCGAGGGCAACAAGCGCATCAAGGACGATGCGCTGGAAAAGGTGATCCAGTCCAAGGCCCGCCGGGTCTATTCCCCCGCGCTGGCCGAAGCCGACGCCGCCACCATCGCCGAGGGCTATCAGGCGCAGGGCCGCATGGCGGCGCGGGTGACGCCGAAGATCATCCGCCGCTCGGGCAACCAGGTCGATCTGGTGTTCGAGATCGCCGAGGGCAGGCCCACCGAGATCGAGCGGCTGGCCTTCGTCGGCAACCGCGCCTTCAGCGACCGCCGGCTGCGCCAGGTGCTGGAAACCAAGCAGGCGGGCCTGCTGCGCACCTTCATCCGCCGCGACACGCTGCAACCGGAGCGGCTGGATCTGGACAAGCAGCTTCTGCGCGACTTCTACCTGTCGCGCGGCTATGTCGACGTGCAGATCCTCGACGCCACCGCCGAGGTGGCGCGCGAGCGCGACGGGGTGTTCGTCACCTTCACGCTGCAGGAGGGCCAACAGTTCCGCTTCGGCGCCATCACCGCCAAGAGCGAGATCGAGGGGCTGGACGCCGCCGAGTTCGAGGCGGCGCTGAAGGTCCGCTCCGGCTCGGTCTATTCGCCCGGCGTGGTCGAGAACAACATCGCCCGTCTGGAAAGCCTCGCGTTGCAGAAGGGGCTGAACTTCGTCGCCATCGAGCCGCGCATCACCCGCAACGAACGCGACCGCTCGCTCGACATCGCCTTCACGCTGGTGCGCGGGCAGAAGGTCTTCGTCGAGCGCATCGACATCGAGGGCAACACCACCACGCTCGACCAGGTGGTGCGCCGGCAGTTCCGCACGGTGGAGGGCGACCCCTTCAACCCGCGCGAGATCCGCCAGTCGGCCGAACG
>JBDHSR010000041.1:0-14160 GCA_039808305.1 Gemmobacter sp.
GCCTCGATGGCGGCCAGGTCGGCGCGCAGCGGGTCGAGCCCGACCGCCGGCGGCGGCAGATGCGCGGCGGCGGCGGCGAGCCAGAGATACAGATCCCCGTTCAGCTCCCGTTCGGGAAAAACGGCCAGTTCCGCCGGCAGGCGCAACGCCTCGCCGTCGAAACTGGCCCGAGGAAGCCGCTCGGCGGGGGTCGCAAGCCGCCGGCGCAGGGAAAGGCGGTGGCGGCTTTCCTCTTCCGCCACGGGTTTCAGTTCGACGGCGGGATCGCCGCCGAGGCCGCGGAACAGCACGGCGAGCCGCCCCCGCATCTCGTCCAGCCGCATCGCGGCCTCGGGGAAATGCGGCGGCGGGTCGAACCGGCTGGCCAGCCGGTGCCAGAGCTTGCCGACGGTTTCCTCCGGCTCCCAGGGAGCGATCTCGAGATGCGCCATGGCCCTTATCCCGTCACGGCCATGACCAGATCGGCCAGACCGCGCTTGATGTCCGCGTCATCGGTCAAGGGCTCGATCATGGCGGCGCGGATGGCGCGGTCGAAATCCATGCCGTTGGCGATCAGCGTCGCGGCATAGACCACGAGGCGGGTGGAGACGCCCTCCTCCAGATCCTGGCCCTTCAGCCCGCGCAGCTTGCCGGCGAGCCGCACCAGCAGGCGCACCCGGTCCTCGGCCAGCCCGCTTTCGCGCATCACCACCGGGATTTCGTGTTCCGGTTTCGGGAAGCCGAATTCCACCGACAGGAAGCGCTGCCGGGTCGAGGGTTTCAGCGTCTTCAGGATGTTCTGGTAGCCGGGGTTGTAGGAGGCGACCAGCATGAAGCCCGGCGCCGCCTGCAATTCCTCGCCGGTGCGGTCGATCGGCAGGATGCGGCGGTCGTCGGTCAGCGGGTGCAGCACCACGGCCACGTCCTTCCTGGCCTCCACCACCTCGTCGAGATAGCAGATCGCGCCCTCGCGCACGGCGCGGGTCAGCGGGCCGTCGACCCAGACCGTCTCGCCGCCCTTCAGCAGATAGCGCCCGATCAGGTCGGCCGCCGACAGGTCGTCATGGCAGGCCACGGTATAGAGCGGCCGGTCCAGTTTCGCCGCCATATGGGCGACGAAACGGGTCTTGCCGCAGCCGGTCGGGCCTTTCAGCAGCAAGGGCAGGTTGGCCCGGAAGGCGGCCTCGAACACCGCGCATTCGTCGGCCTGCGGCAGATAGAAGGGGGTTTCCGCCCCCTTCAGGTTGATATTTCCGTCCATGGTCCTCACTCCGCGACCAGATGGTCGTCTTCGATGCGCTTGCGCTCCAGCGGGCCGGGCGCGACCATCTCGCCGCGGGGGAAGGCGATGGCGTAGATGAACAGCAGCGCCCCCAGCACCACCGCCGCGCCGGACCCGAAGCGCATCCAGTAGAACAGCGCGAGCTGGTCCTGCACCTCCATGAAGTTCATGCCCATGACGCGTTGCAGATGGGTCTGCACCGTGCCCGCGAAGGTCAGCGCGAAGGTCATGAACACCATGCCGCCCGACATCAGCCAGAACGAGGCCATGTTCAGCACCTGGTTGTAGGGATCGCGTCCGCGCAGGATCGGCATCGCATAGGTGAACAGCGCGAGGTTGAGGCAGACATAGGCGCCGTAGAAGGCGAGGTGGCCATGGGCGGCGGTGACCTGCGTGCCGTGGGTGTAGTAGTTCACCCCGTGCAGCGTGTGCAGGAAGCCCCAGACCCCGGCGCCGAAGAAGGCCAGCGTGGCGCAGCCCAGGCTCCACAGCAGCGCCGCCTTGTTCGGATGGTCGCGCCGGCCCTTCCAGACCATGACGAAGGCGAAGGCCATCATCGCGAAGAACGGCACCACCTCGAAGCTGGAGAAGATCGAGCCGATCCATTGCCAGTAGGCGGGCATGCCGATCCAGAAATAGTGGTGGCCGGTGCCGAGAATGCCCGAGAACAGCGCGGTGGCGACGATGACGTAAAGCCATTTCTCCACCACCTCGCGGTCGACGCCCGTCAGCTTCAGCATCAGGAAGCCGAGGATCGAGGCCATGATGAGTTCCCACACGCCCTCCACCCACAGATGGATGACGAACCACCAGTATTGCTTGTCGAGGCCGAGGTTCGACGGGTTGTAGAAGGCGAAGAGGAACAGCAGCGCCAGGCCCCAGAGCCCGATCAGCAGGATGTTGGAGATCGCGGTCTTGCGGCCCTTCAGCACCGTCATGGTGACGTTGTAGAGGAAGATCAGCGCCGCGACGACGATGCCCACCTTCACCCAGGTCGGCTGCTCCAGGAACTCGCGCCCCTGGGTGCCCAGCAGGTAGTTGCCGTTGAACAGGTTGAAGAAATAGGTGACCACCGCCGACAGCGTGCCGGCGACGAGGATCGCCAGTTGCAGATAGGCGAGGAAGGGCGAGTGGATCTCGCGTTCCGATTCCTCGGGCAGCAGGAAATAGGCGGCGCCGAAGAAGCCGGTCAGCAGCCAGACCACCAGCGCGTTGGTATGCAGCATCCGGCCGACGTTGAACGGCAGGATCTCGGACAGGAAGTTGGGCTGGACGTAGATATAGCCGATCACCAGCCCCATCGTCACCTGGATGGCGAACAGGGCGAGGGCCACGGCGATATAGACCAGCGCGATGTTTTGCGTGCGGTATTTCATGTCTGTCTCCTCAGCCCGCGTCGTTCGGGGGCCAGTCCTGCGTGCGGATCTTGTTGGTCCACAGCAGGAAGTCGCTGAGTTCGCGGATTTCCTCGTCGCTCAGGTTGAACTGCGGCATCTGGCGGCGGCCCTCGACGCCGGAAGGCTGCGCCTCCATCCAGCCCTTCAGCACCTCGAAGGCGCTGTCGGGATCGTCGGCGACGCCCCAGCGCGTCATCACATTGCCGAGTTCCGGCGCGAAATAGGCGCCCTCGCCGAGGATGGTGTGGCAGTTGATGCAGGCGTGCTTTTCCCAGACATGCTTGCCGGCGGCCACGCTGTCGGTCAGCGGCGCGTCGGCGGTCGAGGTGTTCACGATGTAAAGGTGACTGTGCACCGATAGCCCGACGAATATCAGAATGAAGAACAGTGACCCGCCGTAGAAGATGTTCCGGGCCATGCTCTTGGTCAGGACTTCGCGCATGGCGAGGCTCTCCCGTGGCTGTTGGCGATGGGTCCGGGATGCCGGATCGGGCGGAATCGGGCCTTAACGAAAGTCAAGGATGCATGATTAAATCCGGCGCAGGCTGGGCGGGATGGGAAAGGGGAAGCGGATGGACGAACGCTGGCCGGTCTGGAAGCTGGCGCTGCTGCTTTACGTCTTCGCGGCGACGGCGGTGGCGATCAACCTGTTCATGCTCGGGCTGCTGGGGCAGGCGGTGGGCCTGCCCGCGCTGTCGCCGGTGACGGCGCTGATATGGTCCGGGCCGCTCGGCATACCCGCCGCATGGGCCGCCGGCCGCTGGGCCCGGCACCTGCTGGACGAGGCCGCCGAGGGCTGAGGCCGTCAGGCAGTGTGACCCGAACCGTCCGGCGCCCCTGGGGGCCGGGCGGTTTTCGCATGTCCGGTTCCGGCCGGCGCATTTTCCAGACATGACAATAATTGCGATTTTGGAAAATTTTGGTTGTCAGGCGAGGCTCCCCTGCCTAACCTTTCCGCAATCAGACTCGGCGGAATGCCGGCGCCAACAGGGAAAAGGGGAGTGCGGGCGTGCTGTCCGTGACCGGAATCGAGAAATCGTTCGGGGGTGTGCGGGCCTTGTCGGGGGCCAGCCTCGACTGCGCGGCGGGCGAGATCGTCGGGCTGGTCGGGCCGAACGGCGCGGGGAAATCCACGCTGGTCAATGTGGTGACCGGCTTTCTTGCCCCGGATGCCGGAACGGTGACGCTCGACGGGCGGGCCATCGCCGGGCTCGGGCCGCAGCGCATCTCCCATGCCGGGATCGCCCGCACCTTCCAGAACCTGCGGGTGTTCCGCGAGCTGTCGGTGCGCCAGAATATCGAGGTGGCGCATCTGCGCTGCCGCCAGTTGCGCCCGGAAAAGGCGGCGCGGGTCGATCCGGCGGCGCTGCTGGAAGAGTTCGGGCTGGCCCATCTGGCCGACCAGCCGGCGGGCAGCCTGCCCTACGGCACCCAGCGCTGGATGGAGATCGCCCGCGCGCTGGCCACGGTGCCCGAGATCCTGATGCTCGACGAACCCGCCGCCGGCCTCAATGACGAGGAGACGGCGCGCCTCGGCCAGACCATCCGCGCGATCCGCGACCGGACGGGGGCGGGGATCGTGGTGATCGACCACGACCTGCGCTTCATCAACAGCATCTGCACGCGGCTGTTCGTGATGGATCAGGGCCGCCTCGTCGCCAGCGGCGCGCCGGAGGCGGTCTGGGCCGACCCGAAGGTGGTCGAGGTCTATGTCGGACCCGGCGCCACGCTGCCCGGCGGCGAACTCGCCGCCGCCTTGCACTGAAGACAGCATACAGGGAGTAAGGACATGACTAGCCAGAAACGGATCGGCCTCGCCCTCGGGCTGGCCTTCGCGCTGCCCGCCGCGGCCGCGGCGGAGGGCGAGTTGAAGATCGGCCTCGCCGCCTCGCTGACCGGGGCCTATGCGCCCTATGCCGAGGTGGAGGGCGCGCGCTGCATGGCCGAGAAGCTGAACAAGGCCGGCGAAGGGCCGAAGGTCGAGCTGCTGGTCGAGGATACCCGCTCGGACCCGCAGCTTTCGGTGACCATCGCGCAGAAATTCCTCGATCAGGGGGCGCAGGTCATCACCGGGATTCCCTTCCCGGATTCGCTCATCCCGCTGTCGCAACTGGCGCAGCCCTATGGCGCCACGGTGTTCTCGGCCCCCAATACGCAGGTCGAGATGCAGGTGGCGGGGTTCGAGAATTTCCTCGCCGGCGCGGTGCCCGATCCGGTGAACGGCGCGGCCACGGCGGAAGAGGTCTACAAGCAGGGCGCGCGCACGGCGGTCATCCTGACCTCGGCCGATGCGGGATCGTGGTCCGAGATGCTGCCGGAATGGTTCGGCCAGAGCTTCGAGCATCACGGCGGCAAGGTCGTCGGCAAGCTGAGCCATTCGCTCGGCACCACCGACTGGTCGCCGCAGATCGCGCAGATCAAGGCGATGGACCCGGCGCCGGACGCCATCATGCTGTCCTCGATGCTGCCCGATGTGGGCATCCTGATCCGGCAGTTGAAGGCCAATGGCTATCAGGGCTGGATCGTCGGCACCGATGGCTTCGACGACCCGTCGCTGGAAGGCTCGGTCGCCGATCCGGCGGCGCTGGAGAAGGTGATCTTCGCCACCCATGGCGCGACCGGCATGGAGAGCGAGATCGACGCCTTCCTCGACGAATGCCGCGCGGCGGGGTTCAAGGTGCAGGGCATCTTCGACGCGCTGGGGGCCGACATGGTGCTGGAAAGCCATGCGGCGGCGGTGAAGGCCGGTTCCGTCGATCCGGCGGCGATCCGCGCCGCGCTGCGGGCCGAGGGCGGCAATCCGGGCATCACCTCGCCGGTGATCTCCTATGCCGAGAATGGCGGCTATCCGGTGAAATCGGTGCCGGTGATCGGCTTCAAGGACGGCAAGCGGGTGCTGCTGTCGAACGGCACGCCCTCCTTCGTGCCGGACTGGCGCTGAGCCGATGGGCGACATGCTGCGTCTGGAGGGGCTGACGGTCAGCTACGGTCCGGTCCGCGCCGTGCAGGGGCTGGATCTGGCCGTGGGCGCCGGCGAGCTTGTCGCCCTGCTCGGCCCGAACGGGGCGGGCAAAAGCTCCACCATCGCGGCGATCACCGGCCTTGTCGCCGCGGGCGGCAAGGTCCGGCTGGACGGCGAGGACATCTCGCGCCAGCCGGTCGAGGCGCGGATGGCGAAGGGCATCGCCGTCTCGCCCGAGGGGCGCAAGGTCTTCGTCAACCTGAGCGTGGCCGAGAACCTGCGCCTCGGCGCCGCCACCCGCCGCGATCCGGCGGGGGTGCGGGCCGACATGGAGCGGTATCTCGGCCTTTTCCCGGTGCTGGGCGAGCGGATCGACCAGCCGGCCGGCACGCTGTCGGGCGGCGAGCAGCAGATGCTCGCCATCGCGCGGGCGATGATGTCGCGCCCGCGCCTGCTGCTGCTCGACGAGCCCTCGCTCGGCCTCGCGCCGATGATCGTGACGCGGATCTTCGATTTCATCGGACGGCTGAAGGCCGAGGGGCTGACGGTGCTGGTGGTCGAACAGAACGCGGCGCAGGCGATGCGCTTCGCCGATCGGGTCTGCGTGCTGGGCGCGGGACAGGTGAGCTTCGCCGGACGGCCGGCCGAACTTGCCGGGTCCGATCTCATGTCGCTCTATCTGGGGTCGTGAGCATGGAATACGCGATCCAGCAATTCCTGAACGCGCTGGCCTTCGGGGCGGAATATGCGCTGGTGGCGCTGGGGCTGGCCGTGATCTTCTCGATCATGGGGCTGGTGAACTTCGCCCATGGCGAGGTCATCGCCGCCTCGGCCTATGCGGTGTTCCTGATGGCGGGGATCGGGCTCAACTCGCCCTGGCTGACGGTGGCGCTGGCCATCGCGGCGGCGGCGCTGATCTCGGTCGCGCTGGAGCGGGTGGCCTTCCGCCCGGTGCGCAACGCGCCGGTGACGACGGGGCTGCTGACCGCCTTCGGGGTCAGCATCATCCTGCAGAACCTGTTCCAACTGCTGATCTCGCCCCGGCCGCAGGCCTTCGCGCTGCTGAACGGGATGAACGCGACCTGGCATCTGGGGCCTTACGCGGTGTCCTCGCTCCAGGTGCTGGAGCTGCTGGCGGCGGGGCTTGCGATCACGGCGCTGGTGCTGTTCCTCAACCGCTCCACCCTCGGCATCGCCATGCGGGCGGCGGCGCGGGATTTCTCGACGGTGCGGCTGATGGGGATCCGGGCGAACCGGGTGATCGCGGTGGCCTTCGCGATTTCCGGCGCACTGGCGGGGGTGGCCTGCGTCTTCATCCTGGCCCGGCGCGGCAGCGTCTCGCCCGATATGGGGTTCGGGCTGGTGATGAAGGCCTTCGTCGCCTGCGTGATCGGCGGTTTCGGCTCACTGTCGGGCGCGGCGGCGGGAGGGTTGCTGCTCGGCTTCATCGAGGTCGGGCTGCTCACGCTGCTGCCGCCGGACATGGGCGGGCTGAAAGAGGCGCTGACCTATGTGATCGTCACGCTGATCCTCGTCTATCGGCCCGAGGGGCTGTTCGGGGCGCGGCGCGAACTCGGCGACAAGGAATTCTGAGCCATGGCAGAGGCACAACAGCGCTGGTGGCTGCGGGGCCTGCGCGGCGGGCTGGTGACGGCGGTGCCGGTGGTGCTGATCGGGCTGGCGGTCGCCGCCTTCGCGCCGACCTATCACCAGCACCTCGCGGCGGCGGCGGCGATCAATCTGATGATCGCGGTGGGCTTGCAGGTGTTCATGGGCAATTCCGGCGTCGCGCATCTGGGGCACAGCGCCTTCGTCGGCCTTGGCGCCTATGGCATGGCGATCCTCGCCACGCCGGTGGCGATGAAGAAGCTGTCGATCCCGAACGCGCCCTTCGGCCTCGCGCAGGTCGCGCTGCCCTCGCCGGTGGCGGCGGCGATCTCGCTCGCCGTGGTCGCGCTGGTCGCGGGGCTGAGCGGGCGGGTGATCGCGCGGCTGTCCGGGGTGGCGGCGACCATCGTGAGCCTTGCCTTCCTCGTCATCGTGCATTCGACCTTTTTGCACTGGCCGGCGCTCTTCAAGGGCAATCAGGGCTTTTTCGGCATCCCGCAGGTGGCGGGACTGCCGATGGTGCTGGGCGGCGCGGTGCTGGCCATCGTCGTGGCGCGGCTGTTCCGCGAAAGCCCCAACGGGTTGCAGTTGCGCGCCACCGCGCAGAACCCGCAGGCGGCGGATGCGCTCGGCCTCGACGCGCGGGCGCTGCGGCGGCAGGGTTGGCTGGTCTCGGCCCTGATCTGCGGGCTGGCGGGGGTGCTTTACGCCAGTTTCAGCGGCACGATCAGCCCGCGGCTGTTCTACTTCCAGCAGGTGTTCATGACGCTGGCGATGCTGATCCTCGGCGGTATGGGCACGGTGACCGGCGCGGTGGCGGGGGCGCTGATCCTGTCCATCGGGCTGGAGCTGATCCGCAGCCTCGAATCCGGCGTCACGCTGGGGGGCGTCACCCTGCCCGCGATGCTGGGCCTTTCCGGCGTGGCGCTGGGGGCGGTGATCGTGCTGGGCATGGCGCTGCGCCCGCAAGGGGTCTGCGGGCCTTACGAGCTTGACGAAATGCTGGCCCGCGCGCTCCGGCGCCGGCGGGGCCGAAATTGACCAACGGAGAGACGAGAATGACCACCCTTGCCGAACAGACGGCGGCCTTCGGCCCGGCCTATGAGGCGGAATACAAGCGGCTGAAGGCGGCGGGCGTGTGCTTCCTGCAAAGCCATATGGTCGATACCGCCGGGGGGCTGCGCTCGAAGATCTCGCCGCTGAAGATGCCGTCCTCGGGCGATGCGCTGAACGGCATCCTCTATTGCGTCAGTCATGGCGATGGCCAGCCGATCGGCGACACCGCCTTCGCCGCACCGCTCGCCAGCGACGAGAACGGCTATCCCAATATCCAGGCGGTGGCCGATCCGGCCTCGATCCGGGTGCATGGCTGGCGGCCGGATACCGCCTCGATCATCTCCAGCGGCTATCTGCTCGACGGCAGCCCCTGCCCGGTGGACAGCCGGCTTCTGCTGGCGCGGGCGGACCGGCGGCTGCGCGACCTCGGCTATACCGCGAAAGTGGCGCTGGAATACGAGTTCGGCATCTTCCACGCCGACCATGCGCTGATGCAGAAGGGGCGCTACCGCGAGTTGCAGCCCTGGGGGCATTCGCTGGTCAATTACGATCTGGTGCGCAGCGGCGACTATCAGGATCTGGTGGCGGAGTTCATCCGGCGGATGGAGAGCCTCGGCATCGGCGTCGCCTCCTTCGTCACCGAATACGGCTACGGCATGTATGAATTCGCGCTGACCCCGAAACCGGCGGTCGAGGCGGCGGATGACGCGGTGCGCGCGAAACTTCACCTGCGCGAGCTTTGCGCCGAGCGCGGGCTGGTGGCGACCTTCATGACCCGCTTCCAGCCGCCGGGCAAGGAAAGCGCCTGCGGGGCGCATCACCACATCAGCCTCTGGCAGGACGACAGGCCGGTCATGGCCGCCGGGGTCAACGCGCTGTCGCCGGTGGCGCAGCAGTTCCTGGCCGGGATGCTGAACCGGCTGGCCGAGACGCATGTGATGTTCCGGCCCACCGTGAACTCCTACCGCCGCTTCGACCGGGGCGCCTGGTCGCCCGAGGATGTGAGCTGGGGCTACGAGAACCGCACGGCGGCGATCCGGGCGATCACCACGCCCTCCGCCTCGGCCTGCCGGTTCGAGCATCGGGTGCCGGGGGCGGATGTGAACCCCTATCTCACCGTCGCGGCGATCCTCGCCGCCGGGGCGGAGGGGATCGAGCAGGGCCTGACGCCGCCCCCCGCCGCGCCGGGCCTGCCGGTGGATGCGCCCCGGCTGCAATCCACGCTGGCGGCGGCGGTGGAGGATTTCGCGGCATCGGACTTCTGCGCCGAGGCGTTCGGCGCGGCCTTCCGCGACCATTACGCCGCCAGCCGGCGCAACGAGGTCGCGGCCTTCGAGGCCTGGGCCGCGCAGCACATCACCGATTTCGAGTGGCAGAGGTATTTCGTCTGAGCGCGGTCGGCGCGCGGCCCGTCAGCGGCGCGCCGGCGTGCAAGGTCCGGATCGGGCTTGTCGGTTCGCCGGGGTTGCGCCGCGGTCAGCCGCGCGCCAGCGCCACAAAGCGTTGCAGCAGCGCCGGACCCTGCGGGGTCGGGCGCAGCGAGGCCGCGATCTCCGCCGGGTCGTAACCCTGTTCGGAATGCGACTCCTCCAGCGCCGCCATCAGCATCTCCATCATCGGCAGCGACAGCTCCGGGTGGAACTGCACGCCCCAGGCGCGCGGCGCGTGGCGCAGCACCTGATGGCGGTCGAGCGCGCTGTTGCCCAGCACCTGCGCGCCCTTCGGCGCCTCCAGCACCGTCTCGTAGTGATGGGCCTGGAACAGCGCGCCGGGGGCGAAAGCGCCGAAGAGCGGATCGTCCGCCGCCGCCAGCGCCACCTCCACCGTGCCGCCCTCCATCCCCTGCGGATTGCGCCCGACCCGGCCGCCGAGCGCATGGGCCAGCAGTTGATGCCCGAAGCAGACGCCCAGCACCGGCATATCCGCCGCCACCGCCTTGCGCAGCCAGTCGGCGCCACGCTCCATCCACGGCTCCAGATCCGACACCATCGCGCCGGAGCCGGAGACGATCACCGCCGCATGGCCGCCGAGGTCGGGCAGGGGCGCGCCGGACTGGATGTCGATCACCTCGGCCTCGTCCGGTGGCAGGGCGCAGCCGGTGAAGAAGGTGTGCTCGGTATCGCCGTGCAGGTCGAGGAAGGGCGGATGAAAGTCCAGCGAGCCGGCTTTCAGGATCAGGATGGGGCGCAGGTCAGGCATCTTTACCGGGGATCGGGAAGCTGAGGGGATGTTGCATGGAGTTCGACATGAAAAGCCGGCAGGGCGTGTCGCCGGCGCAGACATAGCCGTGCTCCATCTCGCCGTCGAACAGGATGCTGTCGCCGGGGTTCAGGCGCAGCGGCTCGTAATGCCGGGTATGCAGTTCCAGCGCGCCGGACAGCACCTGAAGGAACTCCTCGCCGGAATGCGAGCGCCAGCCGCCGGTCTCTTCCAGCGTGCGGCCCGAGACGGTGACGTTCCAGAACAGGTTGCTCTTGTCGCGGAAGTCGCTGCACAGCACCTCGAACACCAGCCCCTGCGTCTCGTGCCGGGTGCCGGTGCCGGCGCGGGTGATGGCGCGGCGGGCCTGCGGCAGGGCGCGCGGCGCGGCGAGGAACGAGGTCACCGGCACCTGCAACACGCCCGCGATCTTCAGCGCGTGGTCCACCGAAATCCGCTGCTTGCCGTTTTCCAGTTTGGAAAGTTGCGAGACGGTGAGGCCCGACCGCTCGCTCAGGTCGCGCAGGGTGAGCTTCTGCCGCTTGCGGGTCTGCCGGATCGTCTCGCCGAGTTCGCTCGCCATGCCACCTTCCGGCTTCTCTGGGAATTTCGGGGAAATTACACGGATGAGGGGTGGGAATCCAGCGATCTCGCCCCCGCGGCCGGCAGGGCCTCCGCCAGCACCTCCGCCAGCAGGTCGGTCACCCGCGCGGCGGTTTCCGGTTCGGAAAACAGCGCGTTGTTCACCTCCAGATAAAAGCAGGGCAACCCATGGTCGAGGCCGTGGGTCTGGAGGCTGTAGGCCATGACCTGCGTCCAGTCATAGGGCGCGTTGTCGCCGATCCTGAGCCCGCCGGCGCGGGCGGTCAGCCCCTCCAGCACCGCCTCGACGAAGGGGCTGCGCTCGCGCCAGAGGATGCCGATGTCCACCGGGCGGTGATGGCCGGCCATGACCGGGGTGAAGGAATGCACCCCCACCACGGCGCGGCGGCCGGGGACCAGCGCGGCGATGGCGGTATCGAGCGGCTCCGCCGCGATGGCGCGGCGCAGCGCCGCCTCCTCGGGCGTCACGCGCAGGTTGCCGGGCACCGGGATGCCGCCCAGATCGGGGCGGATATGGTCCCAGTTCTCGGGGAAGCGGTTGTAGTCGAGGAAGATGCGCGACCAGCGCGCCAGCACCGCCGGGGCGGCAAGCCGGGCGGAGAGCGCGCGGGTCAGCGGCTCCACGCCGGGGTCATGGGCGTAATGCGTGGCGAAGAACGGCGCGGGCAGGCCGAGGTCGCCCCATGGGGCGGGGATGGCGGTGCCCGCATGTTCGCAGATCAGCAGAAGCGGGCTGGCGGCGGCGCCGGGCAGCACCTCCGCCGCTTCGGCGGCCAGCGCCGCCACCGTTTCGGGGGGAAGCCGCATCGGATCAGCCGAGGCTGTGGCGGATATGGAACGCCTTGGCGGCGGTGGTCTCCAGCAGCCCGACCCGGCCATTGGTGCGGCCGAGACCGGATTCCTTCACCCCGCCCCAGGGCAGATAGAGGTCGGCATGGTCGCAGCGGTTCAGATAGACGGTTCCCGCCTCCACCTCGTCGAGCAGCGCGAGGCCGCGCTCCACATCCCGCGTCCAGATGCTGGCCGAGAGGCCGTAATGCGAGTCGTTCATCAGCGCGATGGCCTCCTCGTCGCCCGAGACGGTCTGGATGCAGGCGACCGGGCCGAACAGTTCCTCGCGCATGATCGACATGGAATGGTCGAGCCCGGTCAGCACCTCGGCCGGCACATAGGCGGGGCCGAGATCGGTGGCGGCGCCGATCAGCCGCCTGCCTCCGGCGGCGGTGGCGGCGGCGATCTCGGCCCGGATGCGATTGGCGGCGCCGGCATGGACCACCGGGCCGATCATCGCCTTCTCCTCAACCGGATGGCCGATGGTCCATTTCCGCGCCTCGGCCAGCAGGGCCTCGGTGAAGCGGCCCTCGACCGCGCGGTCGACATAGATCCGCTCCACCGAGCAGCAGCTTTGCCCGGCATTGGAGAAGCAGCCCTCGGCGATGTCGGCGACCAGCCGGTCGATGTCGGCATCGGCGCGGATATAGGCCGGGTCCTTGCCGCCCAGTTCCAGATGCACGGCGGTCATCGTGCCGCCCGCCGCCGCATGGACGCGCTTGCCGCCCGCGACCGAGCCGATGAAGTTCACCGCGTCGAAATTGCCGCCGGCGATCAGCCGCTCGGCCTCCGGATGCGACAGGTGCAGGCTCTGGAACACACCGGCCGGGCCGCCTGCCGCCTGCCAGGCCTCTTCGGCCAGTTCGGCGATCAGCGGGGTCTGCGGCGAGTGCTTGAGGATCACCACATTGCCCGAGATCAGCGGCTGGCTGACCAGATAGCCCAGCATCGCGGTCGGGTAGTTCCAGGCGCAGATCGACAGATGCAGCCCGCCGGGCATCGGGCGGGCGAAACGGCGGATCGCCGCGTCGCTTTCGAAGGGCTGGTCGGCCAGCGCGGCCTCGGCCCCTTGCGCCAGCAATTCGCCCACCAGCGCGAGGCGGGGGGTCTCGTCGGATTGCCAATGCGGCCGGCCGATGCCCCGGGTGACCGCCTCGGACAGCGCCGCCGCCCGCGCCTTCATCTCGTCGCCGAAGCGCAGGATCAGCGCCGCGCGTTCGGCCAGCGGGGTGCGCCGCCACGGCTTCAGCGCCGAGCGCGCGGCGGCGAGCTTCGCCGCGATCTCGGCGCCGCCGGCATAGGGCCGCTCCATATAGGTCGAGCCGTCGACCGGGGAAATGACGGTGAAAGTGCCTTGCGCCATCGGGAATCCGCCCTGCATCTGTTTCGGAGTTTGCCCGAGCGTTACGGTATTTTTCCAAAATAGCAACTTTTTTCCATTTATGCTTGATGGAGGCCGGAAAGCGGCTAGTCTTTGCCGCAGCGGGCGCGGCAAGCGCCGGGACAGGGAAGGGTGAGGCGATGATCAGCTATGATTTCTCGGGCCGTCATGCGGTGGTGACCGGCGCGGGCGGCGGCATGGGCGAGGCGCTGGCGCTGGGGCTGCTGAAGGCGGGGGCGGCGGTGACCGCGATCGACCTGAAACCCTGCCCCGGGACGCTGGCGGGTTTCGGCGACCGGCTGAACTATGCGCAGGGCGATCTCTCCGACGCGGGCTTCATCGAGACCGCCATCGCCGCCGCCGGCGAGGCGCGCGGCGGCATCGACTATCTGGCCAATGTGGCGGGCGTGCTCTGGTTCGGGCGCGACAGGTCGGTGCTGGAGATGGACATGGATGTCTGGGACAAGGTGTTCGACATCAACCTGAAGGCGCTGGCGCTGACGGCGCGGGCGGCGGTGCCCTTCATGCGCAAGACCGGGCGCGGCGGGGCGATGGTGCATTTCTCGACGGTGCAATGGCTGCGCGGCGATCCGAAGCCGCAGGACGCCTATCAGGCGTCGAAGGCCGGGGTCTGCGCGCTGTCCAAATCGCTCGCCATGCAGCTCGCGGCCGAGGGGATCCGCTCGAACGCGATCTGCCCCGGCATGGCGCTGACCCCGCTTCAGGCGCGCTGGGACAGTGACGAGGTGCTGAAGGCGGTGGCGGATTACGCGCCGCTCGGCCGGATCGGCACGCCGCAGGACATGGCGAACGCGGCGATGTTCCTGCTGTCGGACGCGGCGAGCTATATCACCGGGATCGA
>JBDHSR010000042.1:0-14138 GCA_039808305.1 Gemmobacter sp.
ACCCGCACCGGGCTGGCCTTCCGCGCGGTGGCCGACGACCAGTTCGCCGCGCTGGCCGTGGGTCTGCCGCTGGGCCGGATCTGGGCCACGGTCTGGACCGCCGCCGGCGCGGTGGCGCTGGTCGCGGGGCTTTTGTGGGGCGCGCGTCTCGGCGTGCAGTTCAGCCTGTCGCTGATCGTGCTGAAGGCGCTGCCGGTGCTGGTGCTGGGCGGTTTCGATTCCATCCTGGGCGCCATCGTCGCGGGGCTGCTGATCGGCGCCGCTGAAAAGCTGGCCGAGGTCTATCTCGGCCCGGTCTTCGGCGGCGGCATCGAGGGCTGGTTCGCCTATGCGGTGGCGCTGCTTGTGCTGCTGGTGCGCCCCTCGGGCCTGTTCGGCAAGAAACCGGTCGAGAGGTATTGAGCCATGACCCTTGCGCTTGCCGCCCCCCGCAACCTGCCCGCCAGCCTGCCCGTTCTGGCGTTGCTCGCGCTGGCCTTCGTCGCGGTGCCGCTGTTCGCCACGCCCTATGTGATCGAGGCGATCCTGCTGCCCTTTCTCGCACTGTCGCTGGCCGGGCTGGGGCTGAACCTGCTGACCGGCTATGGCGGCATGGTCTCGCTCGGATCGGCGGCCTTCATGGCGGTCGGGGCCTTCGCCGCCTACAATTTCGACCTGCGCACCGATCTGCCGCTGCCGGTGTCGATCCTGCTGGCGGCGCTGACCGCCGCCGGGGTCGGGCTGGTGTTCGGCCTGCCCAGCCTCAGGCTGCGCGGCTTCTATCTGGCGGTATCGACGCTGGCCGCGCAGTTCTTCGTGCAATGGGCGCTGACCAAGTTCGGCTGGTTTTCCAACGACAGCCCGTCGGGCATCATCTCGGCCCCGAAGATCGCGGTGGCCGGGCTGGCGCTGGACGGCACGGTGGGGCGATACCTCTTCGCGCTGACCATCGTCACCGCGATCACGGCGCTGGTGCATCGGCTGGTGAACGGCCCCTTGGGCGCCAACCTGATCGCCATCCGCGACGGCGAGGTGCCCGCCCGCGTCATCGGCGTGCCGGTCCTGCGCACCAAGCTGGTGGGTTTCGCGCTGTCCTCGGCCATCATCGGGGTCGCCGGGGTGATCTGGGCCTTCGCCTATCTGCGCACCGTCGAGCCGGCGGGTTTCAATCTGGACCGGTCGTTCCAGATCCTGTTCATCGCTATCATCGGCGGGCTGGCCACCATCCGCGGCGCCTTCCTCGGCGCGGGGCTGATCGTGGTCTTTCCGCTGCTCTTGGCCCGCGCGGCCTCTTTCGCCTTCGACGGGGTGATCGACGCGGGCCTTGTCAAACTGGTCGAGCGCATCGTGCTGGGCGCGGCCATCCTCATCTTCCTCATCGCAGAGCCGAACGGCCTGTCGGCCATCCTCGACCGGGCGAAGGCCCGGCTCGGGGCGGCGCTGCGGCGGGGCTGACCCTTTTCATCAGGAGACACACATGACCTTTCTGAACCGCATCGCCCCGGCCCTGCTGGCCGCCGGTATCCTCGCCAGCCCCGTCCTCGCCGATGAGCAGCATTTCCCGCTGCAATCCTACCGCGTCGGGCCCTATGCCGCCGGCGGCACCGGGTTCTTCGGCGGGTTCATCGACTACATGAACCTCGTCAACACCCGCGACGGCGGGGTGAACGGCGTCAAGCTCACCTGGTCGGAGGGCGAGACCGAATACGAGGTCGAAAAGGGCGTCGAGGTTTATCAGCGGCTGAAATCGAACCCCGGCATCGCCGCCTGGAACCCGCTGTCGGTGGGCATCGCCTATGCGATGATCGACGGCGTGACCGCCGACCGCGTGCCGCTCATCACCGTCAACCACGGCCGCACCGACACCACCGACGGCCGCGTCTTCCCCTATATCTTCCCGCTGCTGCTGAACCCCTATTCCGAAACCTCGGGGATCGTGAACTACATCGCCAGCAAGGAAGGCGGGCTGGAGGCGCTGAAGGGCAAGAAGATCACCGTGCTTTACCACGGCTCGCCCTACGGCAAGGAGACGATCCCGATCTATGAGCTGCTGGCCGAGAAATACGGCTTCGCCCTGACCCAGATCGAGGTGCCGCATCCGGGCAACGAACAGCAGGCGCAATGGCTGCAAATCCGCCGCGACCGGCCCGATTACGTGGTGCTGCGCGGCTGGGGCGTGATGAACCCGGTGGCGCTGACCACGGCGCAGCGCAACGGCTTCCCGGTGGATCGCATCATCGGCAACGTCTGGTCGAACTCCGAGGAGGACGTGCGCCCGGCGGGCGACGCCGCCATCGGCTATACCGCGATCACCACGCAAGCCTCCGGCAAGGACTATCCGGTGGTGAAGGAGATCGAGGAAAAGATCTATGGCGCCGGTCTGGGCAACCTGGCCGAGAAGGACCGCATCGGCTCGGTCTATCACAACCTCGGCATCGTCAACGGCATCCTCAACGTCGAGGCGGTGCGGATCGCGCAGGCGAAATTCGGCAACCGCACCCTGACCGGCGACGAGGTTCGTTGGGGCTTCGAACACCTGCGACTGGACCGCGCGCGGGTCAAGGAACTGGGGGCCGAGAACCTGTTCCATTCGATCAACGTGACCTTCGACAACCACGAGGGCGAAGGCTACGTCACCTTCCAGCAATGGGACGGGCAGAAGTGGAACGTGGTCTCCGACTGGATCGCGCCCGACTGGGCCCTGCTGCGCCCGATCATCGAGAAATCGTCCGAAGCCTATGCCAAGGAAAAGGGTCTGCCGATCCGCACCGAGGCAGAGGCCGAGGCGGTCGGCACCAACTGACGCACATGCCCCCGGCCTCCGCGCCGGGGGCCCTTGACCCGGAGCCCGCCATGCCCGCCATCCTGCTCGAATTCCAGCATGTGTCCGCCCGCTACAACGGCGCGGTGGCGGCGCTGCATGGCGTCAGCCTCAAGGTCGAGGCGGGCGAATTCGCCGCGCTTCTGGGGGCCAACGGCGCGGGCAAGACCACGCTGCTGAAGGCGGCCTCCAACCTCTTGCCCGCCGAACGCGGCCAGATCACCGAGGGGCATATCCGGTTCGACGGCCGCGATGTGACCCGCCACGACCCGGCCGAACATATCCGCGACGGCATGGTGCCGGTGCTGGAAGGCCGGCGCTGCTTCAAATCGCTGACCATCGAGGAAAACCTGATCACCGGCGCCGTCGGGCGCGGCCTGCGCCGCGCGGCGGTCCGGCGCGGGCTGGACCAGGTCTATGACCTGTTTCCCCGGCTGAAGGCGCGCCGCGACGTGGCCGCCGGGCTGACCTCGGGCGGCGAACAGCAGATGGCGGCGATCGGGCGCGGACTGATGGCCGAACCCCGGCTCTTCCTGCTCGACGAGCCGTCGATGGGCCTCGCGCCGCTGGTGGTGGCCGAGATCTTCGCGGCGCTGTCGCGGCTGAACCGCGAAACCGGGCTGACGCTGCTGGTGGCCGAACAGAATTCGTCGGTCGCGCTGCAACACGCCCACCACGCCACGGTCATCGAGAACGGCCGCAGCACCCTGGCCGGCCCGGCGGCGGAACTGGCCGCGCGCCCCGACATCCGCGACGCCTATCTGGGCGGCGCGCCGGCCTGACGGACGGGCCATCGCGGGTCCGGTCCCGCCCTCGCCTCATCCGTTCGGAACTATCCTCGGGGGAAGACCCGGCACGGGCCGCGGGGGCAGACAGCCCCCGTCCGCCGCCGTCAAAGCTCCACCTCGCCTCCCGGCGGCGGTTCCGGCAGCGTGGGCGGCTTGCGGCGGATCAGGATGTCGCCGTTCGGCAGCTTCTCGGGCATCTGGTAGTTGCGGAAGTCGCCGATCAGCTCCATCAGCTTCTTCACCTCGGGCTGGAGGTCCTTCAGCGCCCCTTCCATGTCGCGCATGGAGGGCCCCATCTCCTCGATCAGCCCGCGCAGGAACATCTCCGCCCCGCGTTCCATCAGGCCGGGCGGCTCCCCGGCCGGGGGCGGGGCCTCCTCGGCCATGGCGGGGCCGAGGCAGAGCGCGACGGCAAGGGGGGAAAGCCAGCGGGTCATGCCCCGAATATAGGGCGCGGACGCCCCGGCTCAAAGAGGAAGGTCGAGGGTCACCGGAAAATGATCCGAGGCGGTCAGCAGCGCCTCGCGCAGTTCCGGCACCGCCCAGCATTTCGGATCGTTCAGCGGATGCCAGATCCGCCAGCGCGGGCCGCGCCTCCGCAAGCCGGGCGAGACCATGATGAAATCCAGCAGCGCCTCGAAATAGCGTTCCTGGTCGTTGTTCCAGAACCGGGCGGTGGTGGGCTGCAACCGGCTCATCTGCGCCATCTCGGCATGGGGGTCGTAAAGCTGTTGCGCCGGCGGGCAGCCGACGCCCATCACCACCTCGACCCCGGAATGGCCGAACAGCCGCTCGAACTCGTCGAGGCCGGGACCGTCGTTGAAATCGCCCATCACCACCAGATCGTCGCCCGCCGCCAGATGGCCCGCCACCCGGTCGCGCAGCCAGAGGCATTCGGCCAGTTGCTTGCGGCGGTTCTCGATGGAGATGCGGGTGGCCTCGGCGGCGTGGCGCGCGCCATGCGGCGCCTTCGACTTCACATGCACCCCGATCAGCCGCAGATCCCGCCCGGCCGCCGTGACCGCCAATTCCAGCGGCGGCTTCGAGGGCCGGATCGGCTCGGCGATGCCGTCATCGTCCAGATCGTAGCGGAAAGTGCCGTCGAAGCGCGGCTCGCCCAGCGGATCGTGCCGCGCCTCCAGCCGGGCCGGATCGAACATGAAGCTGATCTCCTGCTCGGTCTCCGACTTGAAGCCGGTGACGGCGCGGCGGCAG
Organism: Gemmobacter sp.; assembly: GCA_039808305.1. Taxonomy (GTDB): domain Bacteria; phylum Pseudomonadota; class Alphaproteobacteria; order Rhodobacterales; family Rhodobacteraceae; genus Gemmobacter. Next base: position 4,804 of record JBDHSR010000042.1, read on the forward strand.
CGCAGCCCGTATTTCGCCGCGAAATTCTCCAGCGCGGTGACCGAGTGGCGCTTGCCGTTGGTATCGGGCGCCTCGACGATCATCATGCCGTCGGCATCCATCGCCGTCATCACGATGGCGATGGCGGCAAGCTGGTCGCCGCGCGTGACGCCGTGGCGCTGCGCGGGCAGGGTATCCTCCTGCGGCCGGCCGGCATCGTCGAAGAGCGCATTGAACCACTCGACATTCCAAGTGGCGAGCCGCAGCGGTTTCCGGGTCATGCGGCCTCGCGCGCCGAGATCTCTTCCCAGGCCGAGTTCACCGCGATCAGCCGGCGCTCGGCCAGCTTCACCGCCTCGTCGGGCACGCCGCGCGCCACCAGCCGGTCGGGATGGCTGTCGCGCACCGCCGCCTTCCAGGCCGCCCGCGCCTCTTCCAGCGAGGCGCCATGCGGCAGGCCCAGCACGTCATAGGGATCGCGCGGCGCCTCGGGCACATAGCGGGCGCGGATGGCGCGGAAGCAGGGCTCGGCGATGCCGAAGATGCGCGCGACCTCGGCGAGGAAGGCATCCTCCTGCGGATGATAGCTGCCATCGGCGACCGAGACATGGAACAGCCCCTCCAGCACATCGGTCAGCACCCGGCTGTCGCCCCGGAACATGGCGCGGATCTTGCGGGCATAGGCGTCGAACCCCGCCACGTCCTGCCGGGCGAGGTTGAAGACCCGCGCCGCGTTCGCCTCTTCCTCGGGGGGCACATGGAACACCTGCCGGAAGGCCGAGACCTCGTTTCTCGTCACCTCGCCATCGGCCTTGGCCATCTTGGCGCCCAGTGCGATCACCGCGATGGTGAAGGCCACCGTCCGCTCCGGGCAGGCCTCGGGCGGGTGGCGCAGGCGGTCGAAGACGGCGGTCAGGCTTTCTCCCTGGACCAGCGCCGAAATCGCCTCGAAGATGCGGCTCCAGATCGTCATGGCGAAACGATAACGGGGAAATCCCGCCCTGTCAGGTCAAGTTTTTTTGCAGGAGCCACAGGTCCCAGGACTTGCCGAATTTCCAGCCCACGCCGGGGAGGGTGCCGGCCAGGCGGAAGCCGATCGCCTCGTGGAAGGCGCGGCCCGCCGGGTTGCCGCCCGAGACCGCGCCGATCAGGCACAGATGCCCGGCGGCGCGGGCATGATCCTCCACCGCCGCCATCAGCGCCCGGCCGAAGCCGCGTCCCCGCGCGGCGTCGGACAGGATCACCGTATGCTCCATCGCGCGGGCATAGCCGTTCGAGGGGCGGAACTGGCCATAGGCGGCGAACCCCACCGGCACGCCGTCGAGAAGCGCGGTGAAGAAGCCCTGCCCCGCCGCGCGATGCGCCTCGTAATAGGCGCGCATCGTCGTCTCGGTCTGCTCGGCGGAGGAGAAGGTGACCAGCGTGTCGCGGATCAGCGGGTTCCAGAAGGCGCGGATCGGCTCCAGATCCCCGGGCCGGGTCTCGCGGATCATTCGAGCCACCGGCGCCCGTGCGGCGTGTCGAAGGCCGCGCGCATCGCCGGGGCGCCGGGGACGATAGCCACACGCGGGTCGTCCAGCCGCCCCGCCAGCGCGGCGGCGAGCGCCCCGGCCTCGGGATGGGCGATCTCCAGCCGGTCGAGGCGGACGCCGCTTTCCGGCAGGCGCGGCGCGGGATGGGCCGGGCCCTCCCACTGGATCAGCGCGGGGAAGGCGTTGCCGAAGGGCAGGACGCCATCCGCCGGCACCGCCATGCGCCAGCGGAAATCGGCGCGGCTCAGCGCGACCGGCGCGCCGGTGCCGGGCGGCGACAGCGCCAGCTCCGCCTCCAGATCGTCGCAGCGGCAGATCCAGTTGGTGATCCGGGGCCGGCCGGCGAAACGGTCCAGATCGAACCAGCGCGGGAAGGCGGGCCGGGGCGCCGAGGGATCGATGGCGATCACCTCGAAATAAAGGTCGCCCAGCCCCAGCAGCCGGTTATGGGTGCCCATCAGCGGATGCTGCCCGCCCCCCGCAAGCGTCACGCCCAGCGCGGCCTCGACATGGGCCACGCCCGCCTCCAGCGTCTCCGCCGCCAGCGCGAGATGGTCGAGGATCAGCATTCAGGCCCCCAGCGTGATCTTCGGCGTGGCCTTCAGCGCCAGCACCAGCGCGTTGAAGCGCGCCTGCGCCACCTCGCCCATCAGCCCGACGCCGCGTTCGGTCAGCCGCAGTTCCAGCACCTTCTTCCTCGGCTGCCAGTGCAGGCTCCCCGCCTCCTCCGGCCGGTCGATGGAGAACATGGCGCCGAAGCGCATCGCCTTGCCCAGCACCTCGGCCTCGGTCAGCTCGTCCTCGGTGAGCAGGCGGAACAACGGCTCCATCCGGCTGCCGGCGCGGCTGTTCTTGTAGCGATGCAGCAGCGCCAGCCCGAGGAACACCCGCCCCGGATGGTCGAGCCCGCCGAGATTGGCGCGGGTGGCGTTGTCGAAACAGGCCTCGGCCCGGTAATCGGGATGGGCGCGCCAGGTCGTGTCATGCAGCAGGCAGGCCGCCTTGATCAGCCGGTGCCGCTCGGCGCTGGCGGCTTTGAACAGCGGCGCGATGAAGGCGTAGAGCTTCTTGCCGAAGCCGGGAATGCGCGCCTGCGTCGCCTCCGCCGCGCGGCAGGCCTCGATCAGCGGATCGCGGGCGCGCAGCCGCTCGGGCATCTGCTCGTAAAGCAGCCCCTCGCGGATGCCGTAGGAGGAGGTGTCGATCTCCGAGGGCTTGAAGATGTCGACCAGTTCGCGCAGCACCTCGCAGGCCAGCGGCACCAGTTCCATCCGCTCGGCCGAGGTGCCGGTGCGGGCGCGCAGCACGCCCAGATCGGACATGGCGATCCAGTCGAGCGTGTCGAGCAGCGATTTCGGCGTCATGCGGTATTCGTGCAGCACGGTGAGCGGGTAGTTCCGCCGCTCCATGTCGAGCCGGGCGATCACCCGCCAGCTTCCGCCGACCAGATAGATCCGCTCGCCCCTGGACTTCATCTCGGCCTGAAGCTCGCGGATGACCCGCCGGATATGCTCGCGCCGCTTCTTCGGCCCGCCCTGCACCTGTTGCAGCCGGAACGGGCCCAGCGCCGAGGTGGCGCGCCGTCCCACCCGGCCCTCGCCGATCCGGGCGAGTTCCATGGAGTTGCCGCCGATGTCGCAGACCACGCCCTTGGCCCCCGGCCAGCCGAGCAGCACGCCCTGCGCCGAAAGCCGCGCCTCCTCGTCGCCGTCGATCACCCAGAGCCGCAGCCCGGTCTCGCGCAGCACCTGTTCCTGGAAGGCCGGGCCGTCCTTGGCCTCGCGCACGGCGGCGGTGGCGACCACGGTCAGCGGCTGGATCCGCATCCCCTCGGCCAGCAGCGCGAACCGCTTCAGCGCCGCCAGCGCCCGCTTCGCCCCCTCGGGGTTCAGCCGCCCGGTTTCGGCCAGACCCTTGCCGAGGCCCGCCATCACCTTCTCGTTGTAGAAATAGGCCGGCGAGCGCGCCGCGCCGTCGAACACCACCATGCGGACGGAGTTCGAGCCGACATCGACCACCCCCACCCGATTGAGGGCCCGGGCGGTCGGATCCTCGAACAATGGCTGGCCGAAAGGCCCGGTTTCATCCTGCGGGTCTGCGGTATCGGCCATGGAATCCTCTTGGAACGCGGCCCGAAGATGCGGGCAAGCCGCTGCCCGGTCAAGGATTCCCGTCTCTTTCCGGCCGGTTTGTTTTGTCGCGGGCCGCCCCGCTGCGGGCGAAGACCGGCGTGATTCATGGGTCGCGGCCCGGTGCCCCGGCGCGGCCATCGGCTCCGGCCGGGCGGGCGCCACGCCGCTTGGGGCGCGGGCCCGGGCGGCATCGGCGGCGCGGGTATTCTGCGGCGCATGGCCCCCGGAACGGCGAGGATGGCCAATCGGGTCATGCGACTTTCCCCCGGAACCGGGCGGTCGGGACCGCGCGAGCGCACCGCGTCTCGGCCAATATTCCGCCTCGGCGGAACCAGGGCGGGCGAGGCGGATTGCGGGCTTCCGGGCGGCGGCGCGGCGGCTTCTACGGAATCGTCCTCCGGCGCGATGCCCGAGGGGCAGTTCTGCGTGCCGCCCCATAACATGCAGTTGCATGTTTTGCCGGGAAACGCTATCCGCAGCCTGAAGCCAGGGCTCCGACCTCAGCCAGAGATGCCGAAACGGAGTTTTGCCGATGGCCGATACCCTCCCCCGCCTGATCCTTGCCGCCGGCGCGGCCCTCTCGCTCGCGGTTCCCGCGCGGGCGCAGGACACGGAACCCAAGATCGTCGAACTCGATCCGGTCACGCTCCGGGCGCTCGACGCCGATGGCAGCGCCGCCGATCGCGGCGCCAGCCAATATGTCGCCGAGGCCGAGCTGGAGCGCGCCCGGATGGGCGACCTCAAGGATCTGTTCGCCGGCATCGCCTCGGTCTCGGTCGGCGGCGCCATCCCGGTGGCGCAGAAGATCTTCATCAACGGCATCGACATGCTGAACCTCTCGGTCACCGTGGATGGGACCGAGCAGAACAACCGCGCCTTCCACCATGTCAGCGCCAATGCGATCGACCCGGGCCTGCTGAAATTCGTCCGCGTCGATGCGGGGATCGCCGCCGCCGATGCCGGCCCCCATGCCATCGCCGGCGCGGTGGTGATGGAGACGGTGGACGCCGCCGACATCATCGGGGACGACCGCGATTTCGGCGGCAACCTGCGGCTGTCCTATGGCGACAACGGCGGGACCTTCGGCCGCTCGGCCACGCTGGCGGGCCGGGCCGGCGGCTTCGAATGGCTGGGCTATGCCAAGGCCGCGACCGGCGAGGATTTCGAAGCCGGCAATGGCGACACCCTCGCGGGAACCGAGGCGGATCTGCAAAGCCTGCTGCTGAAGCTCGCCTATGAAAGCCCCGAGGGGCATCGCTTCGAACTCTCGGGCCTGCGGCTGCACGATTCCGCGCTGCGGCCCTATCGCGCCAATATCGGCACGATCGCCGGCGGTCGCCCGGTTCCCGAAACCCGGATCTACGACACCACGCGCAACAGCTATTCGCTGTCCTACGAGAATACCCAGGCGAGCGGCTTGTGGGATCCGCGCATCGTCCTCGGCCGGTCGGAAAGCCTGATCGACGTGGACCAGCCGACCGAGGCGCCGCCCTTCGTCAGCCATGGCGACAGCCGCACCGATTCGGCGAAGATCGAGAACCGCTTCCACCTGAACGACAGCGACAGCGTGACCACCGGGATCGACTGGTACGACCGCACCAGCACCTATGACGATCCCTATTCCGGCCTGACCGAGGCCGCGAGGAACCTCGGGCTCTATGCCCAGGCGCGGCTCGAACCCACCGAACGGCTGGATCTGTCCGCCGGCCTGCGCTGGGACCGGCAGCGCTTCACCGGCACGAACGGCTGGAGCGCGCGGACCTCCGGTTTCTCGGGCAACCTCTCCGTCGCCTATGACGCGACCGAAAGCCTGACGCTGCGCGCCGGCGCCTCGACCGCCTTCGGCGGGATCGCCATCGAGGACAATTTCATCTTCAACGGCGCCTGGGATTACAGCGCGCTGGTTCCCGCGCGTTCGCGCAACTACACGCTGGGCTTCGACTACGAGGCCGGGGATCTGCGGCTCGACGGACAGCTGTTCCTGACCCAGGTCGACGATGCGCGGGGCGGCAGCTACAGCGCCATCCAGAATTTCGACTTCGAAAGCCGCGGCTACAATCTGGGCCTCGGCTATGGCTGGGCCGGCGGCTATCTGCGCGCCTCCGTCTCGGACAGCCGCGTCAGCGTGAACGGCGCCACCGCGTCGAGCTACGACGCGCTGGATTTCGGGGCGCCGCTGGGCCGGGTCTTCGCGCTGGAGGCGCAGCACACCCCGGCGGGCAGCGATTTCACCTTCGGCGGCAGCGTCGAGGCGGCGGCGCGCTATGACCGGATCGAAAGCGATTCCGACCGGGAGATCCCGGGTTACGCCGTCCTGAACCTTTTCGCGGAATACGCGCCCGCCGCCATGGACGGGCTGGTGCTGCGCGCCGAGGTGACCAACCTGTTCGACAAGGACTATGCCGACCGCGCCAGCTATGGCGGCGACTATTCCACCGTCACGCCGCTGCGCGAACCGGGGCGGGTGGTCTCGCTGGTGGCGACCAAGAGGTTCTGAGCCGGAATCGCGCGGGGGCGGGCCGGCCGGCCCCCGCGCTCAGCGATAGAGCCGGTTGAGCAGCCGGACCAGCGCATAGGCCTCGTCGGTGGTGATCGCCGGGGCGAAGGCCGACTGGATCAGCTCGACATAGACCGCCCAGATCCGGCCGGGCAGGCCCCTGCCCCGCTCGGTCAGGTGCAGGATCTGGCCGCGGCCCGCGCCCCCCGCCGCGGTGCGGCGGATCAGCCCGGCCTTCTCGATCCGCGCGACATGGCGCGAGATCGCGTATTGCGGCACATAGAGCCGCTTCTCCAGCGCCTGCATCTGGACGCCCTCGTCGCCCGCCTCCTCGGTGGCGAGCAGGATCTCGTACCAGATCGGATCGGCGATCCCCATGTCGCGCAGCGCCTTCTCGATGCCGGGCATCAGGCGGCGCTGGATGCGCTGGATCGCGAAATAGACGCGATTATACGCGATATTCGGATCGTCGTCGCCGAGCAGCGCCTGAAACGTGCGGGTCGGGTCGAGTGGCTGGTTCATCACCCAGGCTACCTGCGAAATGGACGTCTGGCCCCTCTTATAGTCGCTTCGCGGGGCCCGCACCACGACCTTCGCGCCGCCCGTTTCCGTCTCTCCGGTGCGGCGTCAGCCGTGCTTCACCATGACATGCCGGACCACCGTGTAATCCTCCAGCGCATAGGCCGACATGTCCTTGCCGTAGCCGGACTGTTTCAGCCCGCCATGCGGCATTTCGTTGACCAGCATGAAATGGGTGTTGATCCAGGTGCAGCCGTAGCGCAGCCGCGCCGCCGTCGCCATGGCGCGGCCGACATCGCGGGTCCAGACGCTCGACGCCAGCCCGTAGTCGCTGTCATTGGCCCAGCCCACCGCCTGATCCACGTCGGAGAACGGGGTGATCGAGACCACCGGCCCGAACACCTCGCGCTGCACGATCTCGTCCTCCTGCCGGGCGCCGGCGATCACCGTGGGGCGGTAGTAGAACCCCTGGTCCATCACCTCGCCGCCGGTGGTGATCTCGATATGGCCGAGCTCCCGGGCGCGGTTGACGAAGCTCGCCACCCGGTCGCGCTGACGCAGGCTGATGAGCGGGCCGATCTCGTTGGCGGTATCGTCCTGCTGGCCGAGCGCGATGGAGGAGACCGCCGAGGTCAGATCCGCCACCAGCCGGTCGTGGATCTTCCTGCCGGCGTAGATCCGGCAGGCGGCGGTGCAATCCTGCCCGGCATTGTAATAGCCGAAGGCGCGCAGCCCCTCCACCACCTCGGCCAGATCGGCATCGTCGAACACCAGCACCGGGGCCTTGCCGCCCAGTTCCAGATGGGTGCGCTTCACCGTCCGGGCGGCGGCGTCGAGGATCTTCCGCCCGGTCGCCACATCGCCGGTCAGGCTGATCATGTCGACGCCGGGATGGTTGATCAGGTAGTTGCCGACGGTCTGGCCGCGCCCGGTGACGACGTTCACCACGCCCTCGGGCAGTTCCTCGGCCAGGATCCGCGCCATCTTCAGCGCGGTCAGCGGGGTCTGCTCGCTGGGCTTGAACACCACGGTATTGCCGCCGCCGATGGCGGGGCCGAGCTTCCAGGCCATCATCATCAGCGGATAGTTCCAGGGCGCGATGGAGGCGACCACGCCCACCGCGTCGCGCCGGACCATCGAGGTGTGCCCCGCCAGATATTCGCCCGCCACCTGCCCCTGCTGGCTGCGCACCGCCCCCGCGAAGAAGCGGTAGCAATCGACGATGGCCGGGATCTCGTCGTTCAGCGCGGCGTTGATCGGCTTGCCGCAGTTCAGCGCCTCCAGCGCGGCGAAGGCCCCGGCCTCGGCCTCCACCCGGTCGGCGACGCGCAGGAGCGCGGCGGAGCGTTCGGCGGGGGTGGTGCGGCTCCAGCCCTCGAAGGCGCGGCGGGCGGCGGCGACGGCGGCATCGACCTGCCCGTTCGAGGCTTCGGCCACGTTCAGGATCAGCCCGCCGGTGCGCGGGTTCAGGATCGGCTCCGCCGCCTCTTGCCCGGCCTCGAAGCTGGCACCGATCAGCAGGCTGGTGTCGATGTGGCTCATGTCTCTCTCCCTCATTTGCCCGCGCCGGCGGTCGCGTCGCCGTCGCGGGTCAGGTAATAGGCGGCAAGGATCGGCAGGAAGGTCACGGCGAAGACCACGATGGCGACGACATTGGTCACCGGGCGCTGGCGCGGGCGGACCAGTTCCTGCAACATCCAGATCGGCAGCGTCGATTGCTGGCCGGCGGTGAAGGTGGTCACGATCACCTCGTCGAAGGACAGCGCGAAGGCCAGCATCCCGCCCGCCAGCAGCGCCGAGCCGAGATTGGGCAGCAGCACATGGGCGAAGGTCTGGAACCCGTTGGCGCCGAGATCGGCCGAAGCCTCCAATATGCCGCCCGACAGGCGGCGGAACCGCGCGACGGCGTTGTTGTAGACGATGACGATGCAGAAGGTCGCGTGGCCGAGGATGATGGTCCAGACCGAAAACGGGATGTCCATGATCGAGAAGGCCGAGCGCAGCGCCATGCCGGTGATGACGCCGGGCAGCGCGATGGGCAGCAGGATCAGCAGGCTGATCTGGTCGCGCCCGAAGAACCGCGTCTGCGCCATGGCGGCGGCGACCAGCGTGCCGAGGATCATCGCCAGCACCGTCGCCACCGCGGCCACCTGCACCGACAGCCACAGGGGCGGCCAGATGTCGGCGCGCTGCCACGCCACGCCGAACCATTTCAGCGTCAGGCCGGGCGGCGGGAACTGATAGCTCTTCTCCTCGGTGGTGAAGGCGTAGAGGAAGATCAGCAGGATCGGCAGGTGCAGGAAGGCGAGCCCCAGGCCGGCCGCGATCTTCAACCCCCAGGAGGCGCGGTCAGAGCGCATCGAACGCCCCCATCCGCTTGGCGATGGCCAGATAGGCCAGCATGATGACGATGGGCACCACGGCGAAGGCGGCGGCGAGCGGGATGTTCCCGGCGGTGCCTTGCAGCTGATAGACCGCCAGCCCGATGAACCGCGCGGAAGTGCCGATGATCTGCGGGATGATGTAATCGCCCAGGGTCAGCGAGAAGGTGAAGATCGACCCCGCCACCACGCCGGGCAGCGCCAGCGGCAGGATCACCGTGCGGAAGGTCTGCGCCCGGCTGGCGCCGAGGTCGGCCGACGCCTCCAGCATCGACAGCGGCACCCGCTCCAGCGC
>JBDHSR010000043.1:0-13998 GCA_039808305.1 Gemmobacter sp.
TCCACCACGATCCGCTCGCCGCCGCGATCCGGGGCGGTGAAGGACAGCTCCTCGAACACCCGCTCCATGATGGTGTAGAGCCGCCGCGCCCCGATATTCTCGACGCTGCGGTTCACCTCGGCGGCGATGCGGGCCAGTGCCGCGATGCCGTCCTCGGTGAAGCCGACCGAAACCTCCTCGGTTTCCATCAGCGCGGTATATTGCCGGGTCAGCGCGTTGTCGGTCTCGGTCAGGATACGCACGAAATCGCCCTCGGTCAGCGCCTGCAACTCCACCCGGATCGGCAGGCGGCCCTGCAATTCCGGCAAGAGATCCGAGGGTTTGGCGACATGGAACGCGCCCGAGGCGATGAACAGGATATGGTCGGTCTTCACCGGCCCGTATTTGGTGGAAACCGTGGTGCCCTCGATCAGCGGCAGCAGGTCGCGCTGCACCCCCTCGCGGCTGACATCGGCGCCGCGCGCATCGGCGCGGGCGCAGATCTTGTCGATCTCGTCGAGGAAGACGATGCCGTTCTCCTGCACCGCCTCCAGCGCTGCCGCCCGCACCGCCTCGTCGTCCAGAAGCTTGTCGGCCTCCTGCCCCAGCAGGATGTCGTAGCTGTCGGAGACCGTCATCTTCTTGCGCGTGGTGCGCCCGCCGAAGGCCTTGAACAGGTCTTGCAAGCCCTGCATCTGCATTTCCATGCCGTTGCCGCCGCCCATCATCGGGAAAGGCGCGCTGTCGGCCACCTCCAGCTCGATCACATGGCCGTCGAGCTCGCCGCGCTTCAGCTTCTGGCGGAACATCTCGCGGGTCTGCTCGCGGGCGTCCTTGCCGGCGATGGCCTCGATCACCCGGTCCTCGGCGGCTTTCAGGGCGCGGGCCTTCACCTCGTCGCGCATCCGCTCCCGCGTCTCGATCATCGCGGCGTCGACCAGATCGCGGATGATGCTGTCCACGTCGCGGCCGACATAGCCCACCTCGGTGAACTTGGTCGCCTCGACCTTGAGGAAGGGCGCTTTGGCGAGCTTCGCCAGACGGCGGCTGATCTCGGTCTTGCCGACGCCGGTCGGCCCGATCATCAGGATGTTCTTCGGGTAAACCTCGTCGCGCAGATCGTCCTTCAGCCGCTTGCGCCGCCAGCGGTTGCGCAGCGCCACCGCCACCGCCCGCTTCGCCTCGGCCTGTCCGATGATGAAACGGTCGAGCTCCGAGACGATCTCGCGCGGGGTCAGGTCGGTCATGTCGGCTCCTGTCGCTGTTGCGCATCACTTAAAGGCGCGACCCCGGCGTTTCAAGAAAGGCGCCGGGGCGGGTCGGCGGGGGCGGTCAGGCCCCGATCCGCTCCACCGTAAGATTGCCGTTGGTATAGACGCAGATGTCCGCCGCGATCGCCATGGCGCGGCGGGCGATCTCTTCCGCGCCGAGATCGGTCGCCATCAGCCCGCGCGCCGCCGCCAGCGCGTAATTGCCGCCCGAGCCGATGGCGGCCACGTCATGCTCCGGCTCCAGCACGTCGCCGGCGCCGGTCAGCACGAACAGCTCGCGCCCGTCGGTGACGATCAGCATCGCCTCCAGATTGCGCAGGTATTTGTCCATCCGCCAGTCCTTCGCCAGATCGACGCAGGCGCGGGCGAGCTGGCCGGGCGCGGCCTCCAGCTTCTTCTCCAGCCGTTCGAGCAGGGTGAAGGCGTCGGCGGTCGATCCGGCGAAGCCGCAGACCACCTCGCGCCCGCCGGGGGACAGGCGGCGCACCTTGCGCGCGGTGCCCTTGATCACCGTCTGGCCCAGGCTCACCTGCCCGTCGCCGGCCACCACCACCTCGCCGCCGCGCCGCACGGCGAGGATCGTCGTGCCGTGCCAGCCGGGAAACCTGTCTTCCGCCATGCCTGCCTCCATCTTGCGGCGGAATATGGCCCCGCGCCGGGCCGGCCACAAGCCCGGCGGCTTTACATCCGGTCGCGGTGTGATAGGGGCAAACGGCAATCACTCCGATCCGCCCAGCCATGACCGCCAGCCCCGCTTCCCCGAACACCCCGCTGCGGCTTTGCGCGGTCGTCGTCACCTATAACCGCATCGCGCATCTGCGCCCGACGGTGGAGCGCCTGCTGGCCGAGCCGCTGGACCATCTGGTCGTCGTCGACAACGGCTCGGCCGATGGCAGCCGGGAATGGCTGCGCGGCGTCGCCGATCCGCGGATTTTCGTGGTGGAATCGCCGGTGAACGGCGGCGGCGCGGCGGGGTTCGAGACGGGCCTGCGCGAGGCGGTGGCGCGGTTCGACCCCGACTGGATGGTGGTGATGGACGACGATGCCCGCCCCGCCCCCGGCGCGCTGGCGGCCTTCCGCGCCGACGCTCCCCGCTTCGCCGCCGAGGGGTGGGAGGCCATCGCCGCCGGCGTCCGTTTCCCCCATGGCCCGATCTGCGAGATGAACCGCCCCTCGCGCAATCCGTTCTGGAACATCGGCGCCTTCCTGCGCACCGCGCTGGGCGGCGGACGGGCCGGGTTCCATGTCTCGGACGCCGATTACGACAGCCGGGAGACGTTGCCCATCGACGCGACCTCCTTCGTCGGCTTCTTCCTGTCGCGGGCGGCGATCCGGCGGGCGGGTTACCCGGACGGGCGGCTGTTCATCTATGGCGATGACGTGCTCTACACGCTCGGCCTGTCGCGGCGGGGCGGGCGGATCGGCTTCGCGCCCTGGATCGTGTTCCAGCACGATTGCAGCACTTTCGCGCCGGATGGCAAGCGGACCTATTACCCGCTCTGGAAGGTCTATTACAATTTCCGCAACGGGCTTCTGGCCTATCGCGAGGCGGCGGGGCCGCTGCTGTTCTGGCCGGTGGTGGCGTTGGTCGTGCCGAAATGGGCGATGAGCGCCGGGCGCTATGGCAAGGACCGCAAGGCGTTCCTGCGGCTTCTGCGGCTCGCGGTGCGCGACGGGCTGCTGCAACGGCGCGGCATGAGCCATGCCGAGGTGCTGGAAGCGGTGGTGCGCGCTCAGTCCCACTGACCGCGCCGGCACACCGCCGTCAGCTCCCACCCGTCCGAGAGCAGCACCAGATCCGCCGCCACCCCCGGCGCGATATGGCCGAGATCGCCCCGCCCGATCACCCGCGCCGGTTCCGCCGTCGCCATGGCGAGCGCGCGTTCCGGGGCGATGCCGATCCCGATCAGCTCCCGGATCGCCTGCGGCAGCGTGAGGTCCGCCCCGGCCAGCGTGCCGTCCTCCAGCGTCAGCCGCCCGTCGCGGCGCAGCACGCGGCGGCCGTTGAGCAGCATCTCGGTTTCCCCGGTGCCGGCGAAGGCCATGCAATCGGTGACGAGGAAGATGCCGTCCCGCCGCGCCGCCAGCGCCAGCCGCATCGCGGCGGGATGGACATGGATGCCGTCGGCGATCAGCCCGGCGGCGCAATCGCCGTCCAGCACCGCCCCCGCGAGGCCGGGCGCGCGATTGCCGATCTGGCTCATGGCGTTGAAGAGATGGGTGGCGCAGCGGGCGCCCGCCGCGAAGGCGGCGCGGGCGGTGTCATAGCCGCAATCGCTATGGCCGAGGCTGACCACCGCCCCGGCCGCCGCCAGCGCCGCGATCTGCTCCGCCGTCGCGCTTTCCGGCGCCAGCGTCACCATCAGCGCGGGCAGGGCGCGGGCGGCGTCGCAAAGCCGGTCGAGGTCGGCGGCGTCCATCGGCCGGATCAGCCCCGGATCATGCGCCCCCTTGCGGCGCGGATCGAGATGCGGCCCTTCCAGATGCAGGCCGAGGAAGCCCGGCACCCCGTCCCGCGCCGCCGCGATCCCGGCCGCGATCACCCGCGCCGTGACCTCGGGCGTATCGGTGATCAGCGTCGGCAGGCAACCGGCGGTGCCGAGGCGGCGATGGGTGGCGCAGATATGGCGCAGCGCGGCGAGATCGGTCTGCGGCCCGACCAGCAGCCCGCCGCCGCCATTCACCTGAAGGTCGAGAAAGCCCGGCGCGATCAGCCCTTCCATCCGCCGCGCCCCGGCCGGCGCCTCGGCCTCGGGGATCAGGGCGGCGACATGGCCGTCCTCGATCACCAGCGCCGCGCCCTCGCGGATGCGATGGCCGTCGAAGATCCGGGCGCCGACGAGAACCTCCCGCATCACACCGTCTCCGTCACCTTGCGCAGATGCGGCGGCGTGTCGGGATCGAAGCCGCGCCGCCGGGCCAGCCCCTCGATGAAGCCGTAGAAGCCGGCGATGGTGACCAGCGGCGCCACCAGCGGATGCAGGCCGGGCACCGAGGGCAGCCGCACCGCGCCCTCGGCATCGGCGCCGGTGACGAAGACATCCGCCCCCTGCGCCGCCAGCCGCTCCGCCGTCGCCGTCAGTTGCGGCAGCGCCGCGTCCTCGACGCCCAGCGCCAGCACCGGGAAGCCGGCCTGCACGATGGCGGCGGGGCCGTGCAGCACCTCCGCCGCGCTATAGGCTTCGGCATGGATGCCCGAGGTCTCCTTGAATTTCAGCGCCGCCTCGCTGGCGATGGCGAAACCGGGCCCGCGCCCCAGCACGAAGGCCGATCCCGCCCGCGCCAGCCGCGCCGAAAGCGGCGACCAGTCGAGCGCGATGGCCTGCGCGAAGGCATCGGGCAGGCCGGCGACGGCGGTGCGCAGCGCCTCGTCCTCGCGCCATTCGGCGAGCAGCGACAGGCCCGCCAGCACGCTGGTCACGAAGGTCTTGGTGGCGGCGACGCTTTTCTCCTCGCCGGCCTGCAAGGGCAGGCAATGCGCCGAGGCCAGCGCCATCGGGCTGTCGGCATGGTTGGTGATGGCGATGGACAACGCGCCCCCTTCGCCCGCCGCGCGCATCATCTCCACGATGTCGGGGCTGCGGCCGGATTGCGAGATGCCGATGCAGGCCGCGCCGCCGAGCCGCAGCGGCCGGCGGTAGATCGAGGCGATGGAGGGGCCGACCGAGGCGACCGGAATCCCCGCCTCCAGCTCGATGGCGTATTTCAGATAGGTCGCCGCGTGGTCGGACGAGCCGCGCGCCACGGTGACCACCAGCCCCGGATCCTTGCGCCGCAACGCCGCCGCCGCCGCGACCACCGCGATGCGCGAGCGTTCGAGGAAGCGCGCCGCCGCCTCGGGAATTTCGGCCACTTCGCGGGCCATGTGGCTGTCGCTCACTTCGTCTCTCCATCGGGTGCGAGTTTCAGTTCCACGGCGAAATCATAGGCATCGCCGCGATAGAGCGAGCGGGTGAACTCCACCACCTTGCCCGTGGGCAGGTAGGAGACGCGCTCGATCTTCAGCCCGGCCACGCCCGCGGGCACGCCGAGCAGATCCGCGTCGCGCGGGCCGAGATTGGCGGCCGAGATCCGTTGCACCGCGCGCACCGGCCGCAGCCCATGCGCCTGCAACACCGCGTAAAGCGAGCCGGTCACCGCCTCCGGCTCCGGCAGGATGGCGGCGGGCAACGAGGCGCGTTCGATGGCGAGCGGCACCCCGTCGGAGGAACGGACGCGCTCCAGCCGCGCCACCCGGTCGCCCGCGCCGAGGCCCAGCGCCATCACCTCTTCCGGCATCGGCGCGTGCAGGCCGCGCGCGATCCAGCGGCTTTCCACCGAACGGCCGCGCCGCGCCATGTCCTCGGTGAAGGAGGTGAGCAGCGACAGCGCCTGTTCCAGCCGTTCCACCCGTGGCGCGACGAAGGTGCCCGAGCCGCGCCGCTGCACCAGCTGGCCCGAGGCCACCAGCGCCTCCACCCCCTTGCGGACGGTGACCCGCGACAGGCCGGTCAACGCCGCCATCTCGCGTTCGGGCGGCAGGCTGTCGCCGGGTTTCAGCCGGCCCGAGGCGATGGCCTCGGCGATGCGGCGATGCAGTTGCAGGTAAAGCGGCCCGGCGCCGGTTTCCTCGAAGCCCTCGGGCGAGAACAGCGTGTCCATTCAGCTTTCCCCCAGATCGAGCGCCATCTGCACCGCCCCGTCGAGCGCCGAGCCCTTCGGCGCCCGGATCTCCATCCCCTGCATCCGGGCGGCATAGGACGCGCCGAGCCCGCCGAGGAACACCACCGGCAGGTCGCGCCCGGCTTGCAGCGTGGCGAGGATGCCGCGCAGCTCGTCCACCGCCCGGTCGAAGATCCGGCGCGCCGCCGCATCGTCGCCGCCCGCGATCCGGGGGGCGAGGGCGGCGAATTCCACGGGCCTGGCGCGGAAGGAGAAGGCGATGATGCCCTCGATCCCGCCGAACTCCGCGAGGATTTCGGCCAGAAGCGGCGACATCGGCACGAAACCGTCCTCGGCCCGCAACGCTTCGGCCAGAAGCGCGCGGCCGAGCACCGCGCCGCTGCCCTCGTCGCCCAAGAGGAACCCGCGCCCGCCATATTGCCGGATCACACCGCCCCGCTGCACGGCAAAGACAGAGCCGGTGCCCATCGCCGCGACGATGCCGTCCTCCAGCCCCAGCGCGCCGCGCGCGGCGGTGACGGCATCGGTGGCGATATGTGCCCGCGCGAAGGGCAGCCCTTCCCGCAGCCGCGCCACAGCCGCGCCGACATTGGCGCCGGCGAGACCCATCGCCACCCGCAGATCCGCGAGCCGCGCGCCGGTCCCGGCGATGGCCTGTCCGGCCGCGGCGAGGATGTTGCGCCGCGTCTCTTCCGGGTCGGTGTTGACATTGGCGGGCCCCGCCGCGCCGAGGCCGATGATCGCCCCCCGCGCATCGGCCAGCGCCACCCGGCACCCGGTCCCGCCCCCGTCCACGCCCAGAAAGAATGCCATGCCGACTCCTTTTGCCAGTAAGATACCAAAACAATACCAAACAGCAAATCAAAACTGCAACACGCGGATTTTTCGATGATAAACCTAGGTTCAAACAAGATGCTTTACAGTTGGTATTAGTTTGGTATTGTCATGGGAGGGAGAGGGAATCACATGACGGATCGCAGCACCGAGGCACGCCATCCCGCATCGCAGGGGCTTCACGCGAAGCCGGCGGGCGAGGTGTTCGCCCTGCTGCTGGAGGCCCAGATCGCCGCGCTGGCGGCGCTGCGCCCGGCCTTGCCGGCGCTGGAGCGGGTGGCGGAGGCCGCTTCCGGGGCGCTGCGGGCCGGGGGCAGGCTCGGCTATGCCGGGGCGGGCAGTTCCGGCCTGATGGCGCTGGCCGATTGCCTGGAACTCGCCGGAACCTTCGGCCTGCCGCCGGACCGCACGCCGATGCTCTTCGCCGGCGGCGCGGCGGCGCTGCTGCATATGGTGGGCAGTGTCGAGGATGACGCGGAGCGGGCGCTGGCCGATCTCGACCGGGCGGGCCTCGGGCGGGGCGATGTTCTGCTGGTGCTCTCGGCCTCCGGCACCACGCCCTATGCGCTGGCGGTGGCCGGGGCGGCGCGGGCGCGCGGGGTGACGGTGGCGGGCTTCGCCAATGTGGCGGATACGCCGCTGCTGGCGCTCGCCGACCTGCCGGTGCTGCTGGAGACCGGGGCGGAGGTCGTCTCCGGGTCCACCCGTCTGGGCGCCGCGACGGCGCAGAAGGTGGCGCTCAACCTGCTGTCGG
The DNA here is from genome assembly GCA_039808305.1 of Gemmobacter sp. Classification (GTDB taxonomy): domain Bacteria; phylum Pseudomonadota; class Alphaproteobacteria; order Rhodobacterales; family Rhodobacteraceae; genus Gemmobacter. The sequence continues at coordinate 7,501 of JBDHSR010000043.1, forward strand.
TGCGGGTGGGATTGGCGCTTGGCCATGTGCATGACGGCTATATGGTGAATGTCGTGGCCGACAATGCCAAGCTGATCGACCGCGCGGCCCGCATCGTCGCGGCGGTGGCCGGGGTGTCGCGCGAAGCGGCGGAGACCGCGCTGGGCCGGACGGCGGGGGCGGTGAAGCCCGCGATCCTGGTGGCGCGCGGCATGGATCCGAAGGCGGCGGAGACCGCCCTGAAGGAAACCGGCGGGCACCTCGCCCCGCTGATCGACGGATGAACCAACAGGCCGCCCGCGCGGCCGCAACAGGGAGACGACCATGACCCGAACCATCCGCTGCGCGCTGCTGGCAAGCACGATGCTCGCCGGGGCGGCCCAGGCCCAGGACGTGACGCTGACCATCGAAAGCTGGCGCAACGACGACCTTTCCATCTGGCAGGAAAAGATCATCCCCGCCTTCGAGGCCGCCCATCCGGGCATCAAGATCGTGTTCTCGCCCTCCGCCCCGGCCGAATACAACGCGGTGCTGAACTCCAAGCTCGATGCCGGATCGGCGGGCGACCTGATCACCTGCCGGCCCTTCGACGCCTCGCTGGAGCTCTATAACAAGGGCCAGCTCGCCGACCTGACCGGCCTCGCCGCGATGGCCAATTTCTCGGACGTGGCGAAATCCGCCTGGCAGACCGATGACGGCGCCGCCACCTTCTGCGTGCCGATGGCGAGCGTGATCCACGGCTTCATCTACAATGCCGACGCCTTCGCCGAGCTGGGCATCGAGGCGCCGAAGACCGAGGCCGAGTTCTTCGCCGCGCTCGACAAGATCAAGGCGGATGGCACCTATATCCCGATGGCGATGGGCACCAACGACCAGTGGGAAGCCGCGACCATGGCCTACCAGAACATCGGCCCGAACTACTGGAAGGGCGAGGAGGGCCGCAAGGCGCTGATCGCCGGCACCCAGAAGCTGACCGATCCGCAATGGGTGGCGCCCTATGCGCAACTGGCGAAATGGAAGGACTATCTCGGCGACGGGTTTGAGGCGCAGACCTACCCGGACAGCCAGAACCTGTTCACCCTCGGCCGCGCCGCGATCTATCCGGCCGGATCCTGGGAGATCTCGGGCTTCAACACCCAGGCGCAGTTCAAGATGGGCGCCTTCCCGCCGCCGGTCCCGGCCGAGGGCGATACCTGCTACATCTCCGACCATACCGACATCGCGCTGGGCCTGAACGCGAAATCCGCCCATGCGGAAGAGGCGAAGACATTCCTCGAATGGGTCGGCTCGCCCGAGTTCGCCACGCTCTACGCCAACGCCCTGCCGGGCTTCTTCAGCCTGAACTCCACCGCGGTGGAGATGGAGGATCCGCTGGCGAAGGAATTCGTGAGCTGGCGCGAGACCTGCCAGCCGACCATCCGCTCCACCTACCAGATCCTGTCGCGCGGCACGCCGAACCTGGAGAACGAGACCTGGAACGCCAGCGCCAACGTGATCCGCGGCACCGAGACGCCGGAAGCGGCGGCGCAGCGGCTGCAGGACGGGCTGGCAAGCTGGTATGAGCCGCAGAAATAAGCCGGGTTTCCGGCGGAGAGGCCGGGGGGCTGTCTGCCCCCCGGACCCCCCGAGGATATTTCCAGACAGAAAATGAGGAGGGCGGCATGGTGCGGCGGAAACCTGTGCGCTGGCATATCGCGGTGTTTCTGGCGCCGGCGGTGCTGGTCTATACCGCGCTGATGATCGTGCCGCTGTTCGGCACGCTGAACCTGTCGCTGTTCAACCTGGATGCGGCGAAGGCGCGGGTCTTCGTGGGCTTAGGCAATTTCGCCACGCTGTTCGGCGATCCGCGCTGGTCGGGCGCGTTCTGGAACGCGCTGGGCAACAACCTGTGGTTCTTTGTCGTGCATATGCTGGTGCAGAACCCGGTGGGGGTGGCGCTGGCGGCGCTGCTGTCCTCGCCGCGGCTGCGGATGGCGGCCGTCTACCGGACGGCGATCTTCATCCCGACGATCCTGAGCTTCGTGATCGTGGGCTTCGTGTGGAAGCTGATCCTGTCGCCGATCTGGGGCATCGCGCCGGGGATGCTGGATGCGGTGGGGCTGAAGGCGCTGTTCGCGCCCTGGCTCGGCAAGGAGGAATACGCGCTGACCACGCTGGCGCTGATCTCGGTCTGGCAGTTCGTCGGCATTCCGATGATGCTGATCTATGCCGCGCTGCTGTCGATCCCCGACGAGGTGATCGAGGCGGCGGAGATGGATGGCGTCACCGGCTGGGCGCAGTTCCGGCGCATCAAGCTGCCGCTGATCCTGCCCTCGATCGGCATCATCTCGATCCTGACCTTCGTCGGCAATTTCAACGCCTTCGATCTGATCTACGTGAGCCAGGGCGCGCTGGCCGGGCCGAATTTCGCCTCGGACATCCTGGGGACGTTCCTGTACCGCACCTTCTTCGGCTTCCAGTTGCAACTGGGCGATCCGCATATGGGGGCGACCATCGCGACGGCGATGTTCGGGATCATCCTCGTCGGCGTCTGCTTCTACCTTTTCGCCATCCAGACGCGGCTGCGCCGCTATCAGTTCTGAGGGATCGTCATGAGCCAGGCCAGACATTCCCCGCTCCGCAGCATCGCCGCCCATGCCATCCTGATCGCCTGGACGCTGATCGCGCTGTTTCCGGTCTTCGTCATCGTCGTCAACAGCTTCAAGTCGCGCAGGGCGATCTTCGCCGATCCGCTGGCGCTGCCGGGTCCCGGCAATTTCGATCTGGTGGGCTATGCGACGGTGATGGCGCAGGGCGATGTGTTCGCCTGGTTCTTCAACTCGTTGATCGTGACGGTGGCGAGCCTGTTCCTGGTGCTGCTGTTCGGCGCCATGGCGGCCTTCGCGCTGTCGGAATACCGGTTCCGGGGCAATACGCTGATGGGGCTTTACCTCGCGCTGGGCATCATGATCCCGATCCGGCTGGGGACGGTGGCGATCCTTCAGATGATGGTGGCGAGCGGGCTGGTGAACACGCTGACCGCGCTGATCCTCGTCTATACCGCGCAGGGCCTGCCGCTGGCGGTGTTCATCCTGTCGGAGTTCATGCGCAGCGTGTCGGAGGATCTGAAGAACGCGGGCCGCATCGACGGGCTCAGCGAATACACCATCTTCTTCCGGCTGGTCCTGCCGCTGGTGCGGCCCGCGATGGCGACGGTGGCGGTGTTCACCATGATCCCGATCTGGAACGACCTGTGGTTCCCGCTGATCCTCGCGCCGTCGGAGGCGACCAAGACGATCACGCTGGGCAGCCAGGTGTTCATCGGGCAGTTCGTCACCAACTGGAACGCCGTGCTGGCGGCGCTGTCCCTCGCCATCGTGCCGGTGCTGGTGCTTTACCTGATCTTCTCGCGCCAGCTCATCCGGGGCATCACCGCAGGAGCCGTGAAATGATCCGTGTCCTTGTCGCCGGTCTGGGCAATATGGGGCGCAGCCATGCGCTCGCCTATCACCGCAACCCCGATTTCGAGATCGTCGGGCTGGTGAACCGTTCGGCGGTGGATCTGCCGGCGGAGTTGCGGGACTATCCGCTGTTCGCCGATTACGCGGCGGCGCTGGCGGAGTTGCGGCCCGATCTGGTCTGTGTCGCCACCTATTCCGACAGCCATGCCGATTACGCCGTGGCGGCGATGGAGGCGGGGGCGGATGTCTTCGTCGAAAAGCCGCTGGCGACCACGGTGGCCGATGCGGAACGGGTGGTCGCCGCCGCGCAGCGGCTGAACCGCAAGCTGGTGGTGGGCTATATCCTGCGCCATCACCCGAGCTGGCAGCGGCTGATCGCCGAGGCGCGCGGGCTGGGCGGGCCCTATGTGTTCCGGCTGAACCTGAACCAGCAGTCGGCGGGGCCGACATGGGAGGTTCACAAGGCGCTGATGCGGACCACGCCGCCCATCGTCGATTGCGGGGTGCATTATGTCGATGTGATGCTCCAGATCACCGACGCGGCGCCGGTGGAGGTGCGGGGGATGGGCCTGCGTCTCAGCGACGAGATCGCGCCGGAGATGTACAATTACGGGCATTTCCAGGTGCTGTTCGCCGATGGCTCGGTCGGCTGGTACGAGGCGGGCTGGGGGCCGATGATGTCGGACACCGCCTTCTTCGTGAAGGATGTGGTCAGCCCGCGCGGCGCGGTGTCGATCCGGATGCCCGACAGCGCGCGGTCGGACGACATCGACACCCATACGAAAACCTCCACCCTGCGCATCCACCGCGTCGGGCGGGGACACGAGGATCTGAACATGGCCGACGAGCCGGGCCATCAGGACCTGTGCGACCGCGAGCAGGCCTTCATGGCCCGCGCCATCGCCGAGGATCTCGACCTGAGCCGCCACATGACCGATGCCGTCCGTTCGCTCGCCATCTGCCTCGCGGCGGATGAGAGCGTGCGCTCCGGCCAACCCGTGAAACTGTAAGGAACCCCGATGGGCGCACTGACCCTGACCCGAGTTGCCAAGTCCTTCGGCGCGACCGAAGTGATCGCGGGCGTCGATCTGAACGTGGAGGACGGCGAGTTCTGCGTCTTCGTCGGGCCGTCGGGCTGCGGCAAGTCCACGCTCCTGCGGATGATCGCGGGGCTGGAGGACGTGACCTCGGGCGACGTTCTGCTGGACGGGCGGCGGATCAACGATCTGGCCCCGGCGAAGCGCGAGATCGCCATGGTGTTCCAGAGCTACGCGCTCTACCCGCATCTGACGGTGCGCGACAATATGGGGCTGGCGCTGAAACAGGCGGGCGTGCCGAAGGTCGAGATCGCGGCGGCGACCGACAAGGCCGCGGCCATGCTGGGCCTCGGGCCGCTGATGGCGCGGCGCCCGGCGGAGCTTTCGGGCGGGCAGCGCCAGCGCGTCGCCATCGGGCGCGCCATCGTGCGGCGGCCCAAGCTGTTCCTGTTCGACGAGCCGCTGTCGAATCTCGACGCCGCGCTGCGGGTGCAGACGCGGATCGAGATCGCCCGGCTGCATCGCGACCTGGGCGCGACGATGATCTATGTGACGCATGATCAGGTTGAGGCGATGACGCTGGCCGACAAGATCGTGGTGCTGCGCGCGGGCCGGGTGGAGCAGGTCGGCGCGCCGATGGAGCTTTACAACAATCCCGCGAACACCTTCGTCGCGGGCTTCATCGGCTCGCCGCAGATGAACTTCCTGAAGGCCGGGCCGCTCGGGTTTTCCTCGGCCACGGTGGGCATCCGGCCCGAGCATCTGGCGATCGACCGGGGTGCCGGCGCGCTGCCCGGACGGGTGAGCCATGTCGAGAAACTCGGCGGGGAAACCCTCGTCTATGTTGTTGCGGAGACACAGGGATTGCTGACCGTGCGCCTGTTCGGCGAACAGGATTTCGCGGTGGACGAGCCGATTTTCCTCAACCTTGACGGGAATCGGTTGTTCCATTTCGATGAAGCAGGCAACAGGTTGTATTGAAAAAAATCAGTTCTGCTAGATTTTGATGGGAGCCACCGCTGATGGGAACAGCGGTGGCTTCTCGCCATTTGTGGCGAAAATGGGGGGAAATTCGTACAAATTACGGCAGCCGCAAAACTGCCTACTAGAATTTGTGACGGATCGCGGCTAATCCTGTTTCCAATTGGATCCCGAAAACGGGACCAGAGCAGACACAAGGGCATCAATGCCCGGACAATGAGGCGGAGTAGTAAGATGGTTCAGGCGATTAATTTCGCCGTCCGCAATGCTGCGGGCGGTACTGCGCACGGCACGGTCGGCGGCGGTGGCAGCAATTTCATTCAGGTCGGTTCCGGCGAGCAGGTCTCGCTCCATCTCGCGCAGTCCAGCGTGGCGGGCTACGAGCGCAAGGGCAGCGACCTCATCGTCAAGCTGGCCGACGGCAACACGATCACCCTGTCGGGCTATTTCGATGTCGCCCCGGGTCAGGTGAACCGGCTTTATCTGTCCTCCAACGGCGAGGTGACCGAGGTTCTGGTGCAGGATACCGGCGCCAATGGCCCGATCTATGCCAGCTATGGCCCGGTGGACAGCTGGAACAAATTCTCGACGGTCGACGATCTGCGCTTCGCGGAAGCCGATCCCATGGCGGCGGGCGTCTATAGCGACGATCCCGCGGGCATGGGCTTCCTCGCACCCGGCGCGCTGGGTGCCGGTGGCCTCGGCGCCGGCCTGCTGGCCGCCGGCCTGCTGGGCGGCGCCGCGCTGCTGGGCGGCGGTGGCGGCAGCAGCGGTGGCGATGGCGACGGAGATGGTGACGGCGACGGAGATGGCGACGGCGACGGAGATGGCGACGGAGATGGCGACGGCGACGGAGATGGTGACGGCGACGGAGATGGCGACGGCGACGGCGACGGCGACGGAGATGGCGACGGAGATGGTGACGGAGATGGTGACGGAGATGGTGACGGAGATGGAGATGGTGACGGCGACGGCGACGGAGATGGCGACGGAGATGGTGACGGAGATACCCGCGCGGAGCCGACTGTCGACAACCCCGACGCTTCGAGCACTCTGACCAC